>JABHEX010000375.1 GCA_018676385.1 Akkermansiaceae bacterium | reverse complement strand
GAAGGGATATCTCGATCAGTACATGCGCCAATATTCCAGTCTCTATCGTAATCCGGTTCCTATCAAGGTTCAGTTTTTGATGAGCATGACTGCTGAGCCACGTAGTTCAAATTTGATTACCGCCGCCAGCCCCTATACCCACAAGCTTCACCTCGGAATCACGCCCTCTATTACTTTATGGAACCCTACTAACTTGCCATTGGTCATGAATTTCGGCGATGATCCTAACCGCTATGCGCAGATGTTCCGCCTGATGAATCTACCGATCAACATCCGCTGGAACAAGAACGACGGGGAATATCGAAGCTCTAGCGGTATAGATATGAACTGGGCAGCCCAGAATGGCCAAGGCAAGCCCAATATTTTCAGTCTCTATCTCTCTGGAACCCGTCCGATCACCTTTGAGCCAGGCGAGGTCAAGGTGCTGTCCCTTCCATACCGCCCCGGAAACATGGCCTTCAGAAAAACGGATAGTTTTGTGGAACGCCACGAAGTCGCATCAGGCTGGGATCCATCCGCCTTTTTAGAATTGCATCGTTCTGACAAGAACAATTCTCCTCCTCATTCTGATGGCAGCACCCTCCTTTTCAAGGCCACAGACAAGATCTCAGTAGAAATAACTGCTGATGCCCCTGTTTACACAGGTGCTGCGATGGCATTTTTTATGATCCAGGCAAGCCATCAGAAACATGGGAATCCTGGGACATGGCATTTCCGTCAATATTTTCAGATGAGTCGTGTGGGTAAAGGAGCTATAAACAGCGCGTTTAACAACACATTGATGACCAAAGGCTTTCCTGGTGGTGTACCCAGGATCATTACTCAGGAACGCAGTGGGTCAGAAATCATTTCACGTGCCGCGGATCAGGAGGTATGGCCATTCATGCAATTTGCCCTTATGGCTGGAACCGAGACGTCCGAGGGGGCGAACGGAGGAGCCTTAGGTGGACGCAAGTTCGCCAGCAGACCATTCCTTCACTCCACCGCCATCTCGCCGAGTAATATTGACAGGGGGGACGAGGACTCGTTCTACAACTATGGATGGAACTGGTGGATACAGGAAATTAACTCCGTGCTCGAGGCCAACGTCCAGGTCAGCCCGGACAATCAGGGATATTATGGAGGTGGGTATACTCCCGAATCTGGCACTACCCACGTTATACAGCAAGAGGTGCCACTCATTGCGCCCATGTCTATTGCCTCCTTAAGCCATGCCCACCTGGGAGGATTTAGTTTAGCCGTTGACGCTGCGGCAGGTATTGGAGCCGATGGCACCGAAGGCTACTATGGCCTGATTGATCCTTACCGCAGACAGAGTTATCACCGTGTCACCGCTGCGGGACAAGGCGGAATGTTCCCGCACACCCTGCAGGCGATTGGAAATTCCTATGCCCATCCGCATATTTCTGCAGACAAGGCATACGAGAATTGGTCTCGCACGTTCAGTGCTGATTCAGGCGCAAGAAATCTTAAAATAGTCGACCACTCATATCTCGCCAACAAGGCTCTTTGGGACGACTACTTCTTCTCCTCGATTTCCAAGACACCAAGAAGGCAGAAAATTTTCGGAGTGAGACGTGACGTCACCGCCAAGACCGCTGCTACCAATTTCTTCTTCGATGACGAGCCACTCCCCAACCGCCGCATGGTCCCCTACAAGGAACGGTTAGATTTCGGCAAGTTCAACGCGTTGTTTACCACGGCTCAACAACAGCAATTTAAAGACGGCTTGGCCGACAAAATAGCATCCTACTTGATGGTGGAGGGATCGTTTAACGTCAACAGCACCTCTGTTGAGGCTTGGAAAATTTTCCTCTCCAGCCTCAAGGGGAAAAAAGTCTCCTATCTCGACAAAGATACTGCATTGACTGCTGGCGTCTCGCTACAGGAAATAACACCAGAGGGAGTGCCTGTTTCCGGATTCACCGTGCCTAATGGCAAGGCTACCAAAGGAAGCACGACTGATCCATCATCTCCCGATCAGTGGGCTGGTTGGCGTGAACTGAGCGATACGGAAATTGAGGAACTCGCCGAGGCGATGGTCAAGCAAGTCAAGCTACGCGGGCCCTTCCTCTCGCTCTCGGAATTTGTCAATCGCAGGCTCGATTCCGGTGAAAAAGGGCTTTCTGTGAAAGGAGCACTTCAGGCGGCACTTGACGATGATGATGTCTCCATCAATGCAGGCTTCCGCGCAGCCAATCGCAAATTCAAAAATGCTGAAATCAGTAAAATGAACCCCAAGTTCGCTGAAGCACTGGAAGGACCCATCGCTTACGGGTCTGCCGCTTATGTTGACCAGGCGGATGTATTGCGCAACTTTGCCGGGCAACTAACTCCGCGTGGTGACACCTTTGTCATCCGCACCTACGGAGACTCGCTCGATGCCAATGGCAAGGTCGTGGCACGAGCATGGTGTGAAGCTGTCGTCCAGCGAGTTCCTGATTACCTTGACCTAAAGGACGACTCTCATATAAAACAAGCCGACCTCACGTCGGATGTGAACAAGGCATTTGGCCGCAAACTGCGCATCGTGAGTTTCCGCTGGCTGAACGACTCTGAAATTTAATCTCTTCCTTAAAAGAAACCTCTGTATGCACTCTACGACTTGTTTCAACAGGACACGCCTCATCTATACCTGCATTCTGCTGCTTGTGGGTTTCTCCCTGTTTCCTTGCAGCGCGCAAGAAGGGGCGAAGGTCTCTTTGAAATTTGTCTGCTTCCCCAGAGCCAACGATACCGAGCCTCTGCAGTTGTTGACTGGAGATGCAAAGGCCATTGAGGTTGAGACCCCATCAAACGAGATTTCCAAACCTCACATGGTGCAAGCGAGAAACACTTGGGTGATCGGAAAGATGGTCACGGGCGATGACGGAAAACCGAAATTTGAAGTCTATGGAAAAACCAAGGCCCTGACGTCATCGAAGCAACTTCTTGTGCTACTTCGCAAGGGAGCCACCAACGCAGATGGTTTTGAAATTATCGCATTGGATAGCCGTAAAATTAATTTTGGCGGTGAGAAATTTCTATTTTTAAACACCGCCAAAGTGGCGATCGCGGGGAAAATTGGCAAACAAGCAGTCGCACTGAAACCAGGTGCACACACTATTATCAAACCCAAACCAGACCGCGGAGTGCGTAAAAACCTCTGCCACGTATCATTTGCCTATCTCCGTAATAAGGAGTGGAAAATTTTTTCGAGCACCACCTGGCCAGTGCATAAAAATGCGCGTGCCCTCGTATTTTTCTACCAAGACCCGACCACGAAACGCCTGCGGCTCCACGCGATCCGCGATTTCATGAACTAATGTGAACCTTTTTTTGCGCTCTCCTTGCAGGACGACCGCTCACTCATCACTCTCCAGAATTTGCAACCAAATCGCTAGCTATGAAAAGAAAATGTGCACCCATCAAAATCCTCGCCGCGATCGCGGGCTTGGCGATCACTACGGCCTCGGCTCAGGATGAACTCAAATCCCAGCATGGTATTCTGCTTTTGACGGCAAACGGAGGCATCAACCCAGCAACAGGCTTCGAATGGGAGTATGGAGATGAATACCGACTCGTCTTTGCAACGAGCATGGGGATAAACGCAACTTCGTCGAACATCGCCGATTATAACGCTTTCGTGCAAAATGCAGCCAACGCCAGCACATTTCGCGGTGGCGCACTTGGTAATATCACTTGGAAAGCATTGGTTTCAACGCCGACCGTGGCTGCCAATGTCAACACCGGAACCTTTGGTGTTGGGGGTGAAAGTTTTTGGCTCGTGAACGGCATCACCGTAGTGGCCGATAACTACGGCGACTTGTATTTAGGTTCTGGCAACCACAGCAGCGCGATCAACATGTCGGAGACGGGCGGAAGCCCTTTAAACAACGGTGCTTACTCAAGCCTTTGGACAGGATCCGATGGCTCTGGAAACCCCGTGCTGGGCAATGAGCTTGGTGCCGCGGGCGGCACCTCGAGGGGAGGTCTCTGGGGTTTCACGGCCGGAGGACACTGGATTAGCAGGTTTAATCTATCCCAGACGACAGGAGGAAACAGCGGCGATGGCAAATTCGCCATCTACGCGATCTCGGAAGTTCTGACCATTACCGACGGCGTCTCCGATCCAACCCTGCTTCCCTCGTCAATCGTAGACAATCGGGATGGTGATCCGGTCGGAATCAATACCGTAGTGAATTACACGGTTACTTTTAACAAAGACATGAACGACACCACCGTAACCGCCGCAGATTTCGGCAACGCAGGCACCTCGGGATTCAGCATCGGCACGGTTGCAGAGATCGGCCCCGGCGTCTTCTCCGTGCCCGTCACTCCGACTAGCGCAGGCACCTTGCGACTCAAGGTCAACGCGTCGGCGGTATTGGACGATGAGGAGGGCAATTCACTGGACACGGCCTCCGCGATCCTCGACGACACGACACTCATCGTGGACAACACGGCACCGATGTTGGCATCCACCGACTTCGTCGATGATCAAGGAGGCAGCTCAGTCGAGGCCAACACGCTTGTGACCTACACGGTGACCTTCAACGAGGCCATGGACGAGTCCACCGTGA
Source organism: Akkermansiaceae bacterium (assembly GCA_018676385.1). Classification (GTDB taxonomy): domain Bacteria; phylum Verrucomicrobiota; class Verrucomicrobiia; order Verrucomicrobiales; family Akkermansiaceae; genus Oceaniferula. Next base: position 1,025 of record JABHEX010000375.1, on the reverse strand, counting down.
CTGCCGCCGACTTCGAAAATGCCGGCACCGCGCCCGTCACCATCGAGATCGGCGTCATCGAGATCGCGCCCGATGACCCAATTCCCGCGCCCGGTCTCTTCTCTGTGGAGGTGACACCAACCGGCGGCGGCACCCTACAGCTAAGCATCAAACAAGACGCCGTCCTAAAGGATGTTGCTGGTAACAGCCTGAACACCACATCCGCGATCCTCGATGACACGACCATCACGGTTAACGGGAGCGTATCAAACCCATATGAAACTTGGTCCGGCGGTGAAACATTCGCCAATGATACCAACGACGATGGCGTCAGCAACGGCATGGCATGGGCATTCGGCGCTGCTACGATAAATACCGCAGCAACGGATCTGCTACCGACATTCGACTACACAACCGATCCCAACTACGTCATCTGCACCTTCCGTCGTGCTGACGAGGCCAACGACCACTCGGATACCACGATGGTCGTGCAATACGGAACAACCCTAGCCTCTGCTAGCTGGATAACCGCCGTGCATGATAACGATAACGTCATCATCACCGAAACCGACAACCACTACTCCACGACTCCCGGTATTGACAGGGTGGTGGTGAAATTAAAACGCTCAACACTGGGTGCAGGTGGCAAACTCTTCGCCCGCCTGCGGGTGGAGCAAGCACCGTAGTAGGGTGATTGAACATAGGATGTTTTATGGTAGGGCGGATTGGCCTCAATCCGCTGCCGCGATGGGTTAATGTCATTTGGGGGAAAACCGCTAACGCGTGGTTAGACGTGGTTTGGCCGACGGGGGCAGGTCTGAGTAAAGATCATCGTTTGATCTATCCCGGCGGATTGAGGCCAATCCGCCCTAGCCCCCCGCTGCGAACAGCGGTGGCTTGGAACAATTACAAATTTACCAAATTACGGAATCACCTCATAATTGAGTTTGCTCAGAAAGTTTGCAGTCGGTTTTTTCGTAGCCAAAGATCAGAAAAATTTCTCTCAATTCAGATTGGATTGACCTCAGGATGTTTACGGTAGGGGG
>JABHEX010000374.1 GCA_018676385.1 Akkermansiaceae bacterium | reverse complement strand
TTCAGTGAGGGTATGTTCACGTCTGCAAGTGGTAACACTGTCTATCATTTGCTCATGTGTGTGTAACAGAAGATCTGCAAAGATCATGGCAGAGCCCCCCAAGAAAAAGAAATAACCCAAAATAAAAAATGAAAGCACATACCAAACTAACAGCAGCACTCGCAGCCACGGGGCTCGCACTCGCTGCCTCTTCGGCAACTGCCGCAACCACGATCCTCAGCGAAGACTGGCAAACTCCAAATGTTGCCAATAAAACCCAACTTGACGATACCAACACCTTCGCTGGCTGGAAATTTATCCAAGGCAATGGTAATGTCTTTAAACTCAAGGATACACCAGATAATGGTATCCCCGGTGGAGCTGAAGGTAGCGCCAACCAAGTGCTTCAGTTCGAATGGGCTGGCTCAGCAGCGGAATATGATACAGGTCACAACTGGTCTGCTACTGACTCGTTCAATGTGTCATTCAATGCTACGGAGCTGAACTGGAGTAATCAGAGTGATCGGACCGTCGTCCTCTCGCTCACTGAAACCTCAAGAGACGGAGGTGGCAATCTCATCGGAACGACAGTCTGGACCAAAGAGTATGCTCTTCCAGAATACGATTCCAATCATGATGGAGCAGCCGAGGACTGGAGTTTGGCACAAACGTTCACAGACACCATCGACGCCAGCCTTTGGGGTGCCGGAACTCCTGGTTCTGCACTTACCCTCGAAGTCGGCTCTACCGATAGCAGGGGATTGTATATCGACAACATCGTCCTGGACCTTGTCCCAGAGCCATCCACCACAGCCCTTCTCGGACTCGGTGGACTCGCACTGATCTTACGTCGTCGTAAGTAATTTCGACGCCGTTTAATTTCATTTATTAAGTTGGCCCACTCCCCGTAACCGGGGAGTGGGTTTTTTCTGGCACGCAATGGTAGGGTCAATTTGATGAATTGACCGTTGATCGAATGGCTTGCCAATGTGTCCACACGAATCATCCTTAAAGTTAACTAACAGACGGTCGTTTCATCGAAACGACCCTACCTGCATCATTTACTTCAATCACCGCCTATGGTACGAAACGCCTGAGCCATGAAGAAACCGATCATCCCCCGCATCTGGAAGCTGAGAATCGCTGCTGTGATCCTCGCCCCCACCTTATTTCTCCTGATTGTGGAGGGTATTCTCCGGCTCTCCGGCTACGGCGATCCAACCACGTTTTTTATACCGATAGATGGGCAGGATAAAGTCACCGGTAATTCCCGCTACACCTACCAGTATTTCCCCAAGCAGCTGGTCAGGGAGCCTGACCTGATCCGGATGGACAAGGACAAGCCGGAGGATGTCTACCGCATCTTTGTCATGGGAGGCTCGGCCGCGCGCGGCACGCCGGATCCTCGTTTTGGTTTCGGACGCATTCTGGAAGTGATGCTGCGAGAGGCGTATCCAGACCGGCGATTTGAAGTCATCAACACGGGCATGGTTGCCATCAACTCGCACGTGGTCATGCGTATCGCCCGTGAGTGCGCGGACTATGATCCTGATCTCTTTGTGGTTTACATGGGCAACAACGAGGCGGTCGGACCCTTCGGCGTGGGCACTGAATTCAACGAGCAACCACCGGGGCGCAGCATGGTGGCGCTGTCGACGGCCGCCAAATCCTCCCGCACCGGACAGCTGATGAGAAACCTCATGGAGGGGGTCGGGGACAAGTCCAAACAAACCGCCCAGGCCGAGTGGCTTGGCATGGAATCGTTCGGTAAACATCGCGTGTCACGCAACGACCCCCGGCTACAGAAAGTCTACAGCCACCTTGAGGCCAACTTGAATGACATCGTTGAGACAGCAAGCGATGCCGATGTCCCTTTGATCCTTTACACCGTGCCTGTCAACCTGCGCAACTGTGCGCCTCTGGCATCCGGCCACTCAAGTGACCTTGATGACGCCCAGAAAACCGAATGGGAAAAATACTATCGCGAGGGTGCCGCCTTGGAAAAAGAAAGCCGCTGGGCAGAGGCCGATAAAAAATACGCCCAGGCGGCGGAGCTTGACGATCAGTTTGCCGAGCTGCATTTCCGGCGCGGCCGCTGCGCGCTCGCCCAGGGTGATGCCAAGACCGCACTGGGTCACTATAAAACCGCGCGCGACCTCGATCTGCTGCGGTTCCGCACCGACTCGGAAATCAACCGGATCATTCGTAAAGCGGGCGATGCTGATTCCGTGACCTTGTTAGATGCAGAACAACAATTCCAAGCTCTGCCCCGGGTGAAACACGGCATCCCGGGCGATGAGGTCTTTTACGAACACGTGCATTTCAACTTCGCAGGTAACTTCGAACTCGCCCGCATGGTCTTCCAGGAGACAGTGAAACAGCTGGACAGCAATCCGACCAACACCGCCCCACCCTTGGATCGCTGCGCCGAGCTTCTGGCACTCAGCGACCTGGATCGCCACCAGATGGCGTCCTCGATGATCAGCATGGTTGTCAAACCACCGTTCCTCGACCAGCTGGACTACTTTGATCGCTGCACCAAGTTACACGCACAAATCCGTTCGTTCCGCGAAATCGACCCGCAAGAGGGAATGCGCGATGCAGCAAAACGGCTCTCAGCCGTGCTCGAATCCCGGCCAGGTGATCTGCACATACGCGTTGCTTTGGCCAAGCTGCAGCTCCAGCAAAAGCAGCATGCCGAGGCAGAAAAAACGATCCGTAAGCTCATGGATGATCTTCCCGATCGCGCCGACTTCTTTGTGCTACTCGGTCAGGCAATGATCGGACAAGACAATATGACGGAAGCAGTGGCAGCGTTTGACAAGTCCATCGAGCTTGCCTCCCAGCCGTTGGACTACATGACCCTGATTGCCGAGCACTACGAGTATGCGGGTGAAAAAGATCGTGCGCTGGAGCTCTTCCGCCAAGCACTCGAGCAACAACCGGGCGCGGCCAACCGGCACAGCAAGTTAGGCACCCTGTTCCTCAATCGCGGAGACAAGGAACAGGCCCTCAAGGAGTTCGAGCTCGCCGACTCACTCCTGCCCGGCAACGGAACGATTCTCTTCAACCTGGCCCGAATTCATTTTGAAAACGGAGACATCAACCCCGCCATCGAAAAACTACACGCTACCCTGAAGGCAAACCCCTTTCATCTCGGAGCCCGCAAGCAGCTCGGCCTGATTCTAAAACGACATGGCAAGCTGGAAGAAGCTGCCGAACAACTGTCCAAAGTCATTCCGCAGGAACCCAGACAGATCGACCTGCGACTGCATCACGCAGAAGCATGCACCAGCTTGGGGAAATTTGACCAAGCCGTGACAGACTACAGGGAAGTGCTGAAATTCGCTCCCGACGACCTCAATGCCACCATGGGGCTGGCATGGGTGCTCGCCGTCCAGCCGGAAGCCACAACAGAGCAACGTGCCGAAGCTATCAAGATGGCGGAACAAGTGGTCAAAGCAACCAGACGAAACTCCGCCAAACCTCTCGACGTCCTAGCCGCCGCCCTCGCCGCCTCCGGAGAGTTCGATAAGGCCCAGCTCTGTGCCGACGAAGCCTGGGGACTTGCATTGTTAGGTAAGGATAAAAAATTCGCCAAAGCCGTATCAGACCGGCTACGCCTCTACAGGGAGAAAAAACCACACAGGGTACCGGTGGACAAGTGAGGCGTATGTTCGTAAATACCATTACAGAACACCACTAATCACTCTACTCCCAGAACAATCTACTGAAGAAATCGCAAAAAACAAACACCCGGCGGCGTATTTGACGAGGCTGTCACCCCGTCTTATCACTGCCATTCTACCATTTTATGAAAACCCGACTTAGATTACTCCCCTGTCTCATCAGCACCATTCTGCTTGGCTGCTGCATTATCAACCATTCAGCCCTCGCCGCAAAGAACAGTAGCCACCAGCTCGGGCCAACGGGTATCATCGCTCAGGGATCAAAGAACTCGTTCAGCGTGCAGAGCGTCGATAAAGGATCCCCTGCTGACGGTAAGATTAAAAAAGGTGACGTCATCGTCGGCGCGAATGGCACGAAGTTTAACCAACACGCGCGTCAGGAACTTGCCGCTGCGATTGATACCGCCGAAAGCGGTAAGGGTGTGCTATCGCTTACGTTAAAAGACGGCAGGAAAGTCGATCTCCAGCTTCAGTCGCTCGGTTCCTATAGCAAAAACGCGCCGTGGCATTGCAACAAGACCAACGCGATCGTCACACGCATTGCCGACCAGATGGTAAAATCAAAAAGCTATGCCAATGGCCAAGTAACCGTCGGATGGATCGGACTGTTAGCCACCGGTGAGAAAAAATACACTGATATTGTTAGAAGAGAACTTCCCAAGCAAAAGTGGGCGAAGGCACCGGACCTCGAAAAACTCGCAGCCCTACTCAAAGGCGATACGGACATGGGCTACATCGGTTGGTACTGGGGATACCAGATGATCGCACTTGCCGAGTATCATCTACTCACGGGTGATAAATCCGTGCTGCCCGCGCTCAACGCCTATGCCCTAACAATGGCACGCGGCCAGGACCCGGCGGGTATCTGGGGGCACCGATTGGCGACGGTCAAACGCAACGGTCGGTTGCCCGGCTACGCCCATATCAACAACCCAAGCCTGACCACCGTCATCGGAATGCAGATGGCGCTGAAGTGCCCGGTCAAGGACAAGGAGGAGATCCAACAAGGCGTCAATCGCAGCGTGGCATTCTACAAAACCTATGCCGGTGAAGGTGCCCTGCCCTACGGTGTGCATGATCCTAACACACGCGTTTTCAACAATAACGGCAGCAGTGCGATGGCCGCCATTGTGATGGCACTCGCCGGGGAAAAGGAAGCCACAAAATTCTTCTCAGAGCAATCAGCAGCATCCCACAATATCCAAGAAACCGGACACGCGACACACTATTTTAATGTGCTGTGGACACCACTCGGCGCCAACGTCGCCGGCCCAAAAACATCGCAGGCATTTTTCAAAAAGGGAAACTGGGTGCGCACGCTCTACCGCCGGTGGGATGACAAGTTTTCCTACGACGGCAAGTTTTCCAAAAGCTGTAACGACGACGGATCGCTGCTGCTCGCCTACTGCCTGCCACGCAAGCAACTCTACATCACTGGGAAAAATGCCGACCAGTCACTGTGGACCAAGGACAGCGAGGTGGACGCCGTCATCGGCGCCAGCGAGATCGATTACAACAGCCTGAGCGAGGACGAACTGATCGGACTGTTTGGCCACTCAGCACCACAGGTCACTCGTGGAGCTGTCTGGACTTTACGCAACCGTAAAGGCGACTTCATCCCGAAGGTTGTTGCGCTGATTACAAAGGGCACCGACATCGAGAAGCGCAGCGCGATCGGATTTTTTGGTTACAAATGCCCGCCGGAATGGGCACTGCCGCAGACCAAACTCATCGGCAGTGTGTTGCAGGATGCCAAGGAACACCCGAAGGTGCGTGCCGCTGCTTCCTATGCCATCTGTTGGCACGGAAAAACGGCCTACCCCTACTACCAAGACATGCTCAAGCTTGTGGTTGCCGACGAGCCAGGTGACAAGTTTAGCCTGACCGACAAAGCCGTGGCAAACGCCCTGAACATCCTTGCCAAAGACCCCTTCGCCGCCGGGCTCGTGAAGGATAAAAAACTTTTCTATCGAGCGGTACTCAAACTCGCCGATAACCCGCGCCAAGAAGCTCGCGCCAATGGTATGAACATGCTGCGCGCCATGCCCAAAAAAGAGTTTCATCTTGTCGCCGACAAGGTGAAACACGTCGCCGTCAACAAAGATCCGAATTACCAATCGTACCACAACCCAATGGCATCCATGCAGTCGGCCGCCCTGATCCTTGCCGAGCTCGACATCGAGGAAGGTCTCGAATGGAGCTGGGCAATGCTTGAGGCACCCGACGGGAAGTTCGGATTCAAGGCCCGCGCCATCCTCACCATCCTCAATGCCTACGGCCCGAGTGCCAAACCTTACCTCGATAAAATCAACGCCGACCCGAATCTGAAAAGAGGGCTAACCTCCGGCCGTTGGAAAAGAATGTATGACAACATGGTCAAGTCCGTGGAAGGCGGCAAACCCGAGAAGCTCATCCCATTTGAACAGGCGAAGAAGGCTAAGTAGGGAGAGCGGACAATCCTGTCCGCACCTTTTAAATCTCAGTGGACAGGATTGTCCACCCTCCCCTATTTCCCCGGCACCGACAACGGCAAGATGCCGTGACTCCTCATCTGCTTCATCAGCTGATCCGCACGTTCTGTTAGCCCCTTCACCTTATCGGGAAACTTCTCGTTGAGGTCAGTGGTTTCACCAGGGTCTTTGGCGACATTAAACAAAATCGGCGGGTTCGGTTGGTCTTTTTTCAACCCGTCAATGTAAGGCATGATTTTTTCCGCCTGCTGCTTGGTCTTACGCCTCGCCCCAAGTCCCTCGAGCGCGTGACGACGGTCAAAGAACAGCTTCCACTCGCCCACACGAATCGATTGCGGCTCGGCTTCCATGCCGTGCCAGAGAAGCAATTCGTTGCGTGGGTGGTCGGCTTTTCCGTGTAGGCTTTGCCAAATACTCAGGCCGTCAATCTTCGGCTGACCTTTACTCTTTTTCTGCCAATCGATGCCGCACGCCTCACTCAGAGTCGGCAGCAAATCCATCGCACTTGTTAGTCCAGCGTAGGTTTTTCCGGCAGCCAGTTTGTCAGGCCAGGAAATGATGCACGGCACCCGGGTTCCGCCTTCCAGCGCCGACCACTTTTCGCCGCGATACGGAAGGCAGTTGGCTTTTTCACGTGGGTTCGGGCCGTTGTCCGAGCAGAACACGACGATGGTTTTCTTTTCCAAGCCAAGTTTTTTTAACTCACCTAACAACTCCCCCATGCGAGCATCAATCTCCTCAACGACATCTCCGTATCTTCCAAACGACGACTTCCCTTTCCAGTCCGGATGCGGCTCAACAGGGAAATGCGGGGCGGTGTGCGGAATGTAGAGGAAAAATGGATTTTCCTTATTTTTCCTAACAAAACGAATCGCCTCGGTAGTGAACTTCTCGGTGAGCAATCGATTCTCAAACGGGTTCTCGATCACCTTGCCATCACGCAGCAACTCCTTAGTCTGATTATTGCTCATCAGCAGGCCGTAAAAACTGTCAAACCCCTGCGCGTTCGGATCGGTGTCTGGTTGATCACCGATGTGCCACTTACCCGACATGCCAGTGGCGTAGCCCTCGGATTTAAAAATCTCAGCGATGGTCAGCGCCTTGGTGCTCATGCCGTCGTGTTTCCCCATCTTGTATCCCACCACTCCCTGGGTCCAACCAAGCTTGGTAGGATACGCCCCGGTGAGTAACGCCATACGCGACGGTGTGCAGACGGTCGCACCGGAATGAAAATCAGTAAATCGCACACCGCCCGCCGCCAGCTTGTCGAGCACCGGCGTTTTGATCTCAGGATGGTCATAGCAGCCCAAGTCTTGGTAACCCAAGTCATCCGCCATCACGAGAATGACGTTGGGTTTCTCAATCGCTAATACGAGCGAGCTGAAACACATAGCGAAACCAACAGCAGAAATAAATAATTTCATCCACAATATTACTGGCATTCGATGGGGCAATCTTACAGCACAAAAAAAAATATCTCACCACGCAGTCGTAATTTACAGTTGTCCGAAAGATAACCGGCATCCATGTTGTATTGCCTTTGTTCTTCAATTGATCGCCGGATCTAAAATCCGTCATTTTAAACCAACTTATGAAAAAACCAACCATCACGACCATCTGCGTCATCGTCGCTACCGCTACCATCATCACTCCGGACGCATGGGCACGCAAAAAAAAGAGCGCACCAAAGGTGGAGCTCACCCAGGCGGGACAGCAACTTGAGAAACAATACGCCACGCAACTCGAATCGCTGAAGATAGAGATCACCAAGGCACTACCCAAGCTGAGCGGGGCAAAAACATCCGCCGTTGAGAAAGCCCGTGGCAACGAAACCTCCGCCAACAAGGCACTCGCCGAAGCCCAGAAAAACATGGGCGAAATCAAAAAGGGACAGGCACTCGTTGCCCACGCCAAGGGCAAATGGATTGGCGGTGCCGACAAGGGCATCAAGGCAGCCAAGGAAAAGCTCAAGAAGGCCAAGACCGACGCCGAGCGTGAGGCAGCCGAGAAGGAACTCGCTAACTGGGAGAAAAACAAAAAAGATGGCGAAGATGCACTCAAGGAACGCCAGGCAGACCTCGACAAGGCACTGAAACACAAAACCAAGTATGAGAAAGCGCTGAAGAACGCTAATGAAACACTCACCAAGGCAAAAGCAGACACCCTTCAAGCGGTCAAGAACCTCGGCCTGAAATCCAAACTGACCAGCGACAAACTCGACGCTAAACTGGCAAAATTTGTCGTGCTCATGGAAGCCACCCCAAGTGGCCTGGCCGCCTTCGCCGAGAAGGGAGCCGAGCAGAAAAAACTCATCGACACGTTGCTTTCCTCCGACGATCTGCTGGTGCAGATGGCCGTCGCCGATGGTGCCAAGAACGGCAATTACGGTCAGGCGATGAAAATCCTCACCGACATCCAGAAGGCCAGCAACAAGGTCACCGAAGGTCCCCTGCCAAAGCTCGCCCTGGCTGTTGCCCTCGAGCACGCCACACCCATCAAACAGCGCAATGCCGTTGCTGACACTAAGGCTCCCACCACCGTTGATCCGGTGAAACGCTATCTGCATTTTGAAAAAGCCTTCCTCGATGGCGAGCTGGACCCGGCATTCGCAAGTCTGAGCACCTGGGACTACCGCATGGTGGTGAATGGTGAGGAGCCCGAGGAAATTCTCACCTGGGGACGCGCCATGCTGCACAACTACCGCCCCGACCACATTTCCACCAAGGACTACCGCTGGCGATACGTCGCACTTGTTAGAAGCGACATCCGTTACGGCTCACAGGACAACAAGTTCGACAAACCTGAGCTACAATTCTTCCAGAATATCCTGATGAATGGTGGCATCTGCGGACGCCGCGCCTTTATTGGTCGGTTTATTCTACGCGCGTTCGGCATCCCAACGATCGCCCGGCCACAGCGCGGCCACGCCGCCCTCGCCCACTGGACCCCCAAAGGCTGGGTCGTTTGTCTCGGCGGTGGCTGGGGCATTGGATGGACCAAAGGTCGCTACGACAGGGACCTCGATTTCCTCGCTAATACCCAGGCCCGCGCCACCGGCAAGTCATTTATGCAGGTCAAACGCGCCCAGTGGATCGGCGACGTCGTCGGTGAACCCCGCGCATTCGGATTCAAGTCCCGGACAAAACCAGAGTTCTGGTACAGCGCCTCCCTCTACACCCAGAAGGACATCATCGAAACATCCAAAGCCAAGACACTCGCCGCCGTCGGTGAAGACATCGGCGAGGCCAACGTGACCAAGGAAAAGGTGGAAATCACCAAGGTGAAAATGACGAAAAAAGACCGCGAGGTCACCGTCAACAAACAAGGCGTTATCACCATCCCCGCTGCCGCCACCACCAATCCCACCAAGAGCAATGGCAAGATCATCTTCATGGATAGCCAGCTCGGCGGTAAACAACTCCACTTCAGCCGCAATGGCGGAGGGCAAACATTCGAATACACCGTCGATGCTCCCAAAAACGGAAAATACCGACTCACTGCCAAGGTGGCTACACCAAGCTGGAAACAGCACCTCGTTATTGCCGTCAATGGTAAACCCAATGCAGCCAGCATCGAACTACCTCACACCATCGGCATGTGGGAGAATACCGAGCCCGTTATCCTTGTCCTGTCCGAAGGCAAAAACACACTGACGTTTTCGCACAAAACCGACGGCTACGCCAAAGGGTTTTCCATCAAGGACTTCACCCTGACTCCGGTGAAGTAAAGCATCGAAAAAAAATCTCAATCGGCGGGGCTACGGGTCCGCCGTTGTTTTTGATCGGCAGGGGCGCCTCGCCGAGGCGTATGCCATTAAAACTTACGGTCAATTCATAGAAAAGACAAGATATGCTCGCTGGATGCGTAGGAATCATTTAAATAAGAACCCAATATTATGAAGGAAAAAGACAATCCGAACCACGATGAGCTGTCCACAGACCGACGTAAGTTCATCCAATACGGCATTGCCAGCATGGCCATTGCCAGTACCACCCATGTCGCGCTCGCCCGTCGCGATGGCACCAACGTCAGAAGCGAACCCGAAGAACTCGCCACCGATCTGACCACGGACGTCGATGTCGTTGTCGTCGGAGGCGGCACCGCCGGTACTGTCGCAGCCATTCAAGCCGGACGCGCCGGAGCCAAGACACTTCTGCTGGAACGCAGCGGTCAGCTCGGCGGCATGACCACCGTCGGCGGAGTTTGTTACCCCGGTTTGTTCGACGCCTGG
>JABHEX010000373.1 GCA_018676385.1 Akkermansiaceae bacterium | reverse complement strand
CATCGTTGAAGTCTCCCATATCTCGGGATCATCCCAAGTGACCGAGAAACTCCTGCCCTCGGGGTCTATCTCCGAGACGGAAAGTTTGCCGTCTACTACTGAGACTCCCACCAATAAGGACTTATTCCCCTCGGGGACGAGCACAACGCCCTGCCCTTCTTTGAGGATGATCGGACGGTCTTCCATAACATTATCTGGGAGTGCTGGTGATCTGGACGATTTCGTATCACGACAACCTACCAACAGCAGCCCAAGAAAAAATGTGTGCACCAAGTAATTCATTTTCTAGCGAACAGTATTTATTAGTATGCCATTTAGATCGTATATCGCTAACAGCGAGGTTGTTTATTAGTTAGAGTTAAGTCTTTGAGTTGTAAAGGTTTTACTGATTGATGGGTGCGTATATCAGGAAAAAAATCGTGAGGCTGGAATTCGGGGAGTTACTTTGCTGATATACGTCACAAAAAATCGACATCGAAACGAAAGTGTTCACAAGAACACTTTTATGTTTACTTTCTGAGAGAGTTTGTTTAGATGCTTTTATGTCCGTTGCAAAAATGAACTACTGCTGGAGGAAGGATTTATCAGAATTCCGTGGTTTGAGTAATAGTGAGAGGGCTGCTTTTTTGGTGGTTCTGGAATGGTTTGAGAATTATCGGCTCAGATACGAGCTGGTAGCTGGAAGGTCGGCAGCAGAGGCATTCTGGCGTCATGAGGTTCTGAGTAAGGTTCAGCCTCGTGAGACTTGGCAGCTTGAGCAATGGGGAGACGCCATTCAGTGGTATCTGAATTGGTTAAAAGCCTGTGCAGAGGCAGGAAAGGATCACCGGAGTTTACTTGAGCGGATCAGGGTAGCTGTATGCTCAGCATGTGCCAGACGAGGATTAGCTCTTCCCACAAAGAAGTGTTATGGGTCGTGGATGACTCGCTATGCAAAATTTGCTGGTAGTGATCGGGCGGTGATGGATGTGGATGTGGCGACGCGATTTTTGACATCTGTGGTGGTGGAGGAAGATCATGCCTATTCTACGCAAAAGCAGGCCCTCAACGCTTTGGCCTTCTTTTTTAAGCATGTGTTGTCAATTAAGGACCCTGTATTTGGCGTGAAGTTGAAGAAAACTGGGCAACGTGTGCCGGTGGTACTGTGTCAGGCGGATACGCTCAATCTACTTGATAAGATAGACAGGCTGGGGACACCTAAAGCTCCATACGGCTTGGTTGCTAGGCTGCAATATGGGGCGGGCTTGAGGCTCTCTGAGCTTATGCGATTGCGTATTAAGGATATTGATCTCAAGCGTGGCACGGTGACGATTCGGCAAGGGAAGGGCGATAAAGACCGCGTTTCAGTGCTACCCCGTATGCTTAGTGATGCATTAAAGGAGCAGATCGAATACGCACGAGGCCTCTGGCGGACTGACCATCACCATGGTCACTCGGGCGTGTATATGACTGGAGCCTTAGCCCGCAAATTTCGCAAGGCTGCGGCTTCTTTTGAGTGGTTTTGGTTGTTTCCGGCCAAGCAAATATCGATAAACCCTGAAAGCGGGCTAAAAATGCGGCATCATTTACACCGTAAGGTTTATGGCGAAGCGATCAAGCGAGCAACGAGGCAGGCTGGTATTGAAAAGCGGGTAACGAGCCATGCTCTGAGACATTCATTTGCTACGCATTTATTGGAAAACGGAACAGATTTGCGGACAATACAGGAACTCTTGGGGCATGAGGATATAACGACGACTGAGATTTATTTACATGTCTCGATGGGCTCCCATGGCCTGGGGGTATGCAGCCCCTTGGACGGGGGATTGGTGTCAGTGCCCGCTTGATGGGTATTATAGGCTAGGCGCTGTGCGGCTACGGGCTCGTCTATTAGGTTTCGGATGGTGTGCGCCTAGTCTGCTGTTTTTTCGGTGGAGAGGCTTCTTAGTACATTAGACGCGGATCCCATTTGATCAGCGGTAGGAGAGTGATGCTAGCGCTGGGCTCTACTGCGCTGAAAATGCGCTGCTTCATCAGAGTAATGGATGCCCCGCCTGCGTTGCAGATGAGGGCCACTCGGTCACTATCACCGGGCATTAGATGGCTGTGGCCGTCGTGTTAGTCTTTCTTTTTTAAGAGCGGGAAGAGGACGACATCGCGGATGGTGGGGGCGCCGGTGAGCATCATAATGAGTCGGTCGATGCCAATGCCGATGCCACCAGCGGGGGGCATGCCGTTCTCGAGGGTCTCAATGAAGTCATGGTCGATTTCTTGTTCTTCTTCGCCGCCTGCCTGGTGTTCGAGGCGTTGGCGTTGGACGTCGGGGTCGTTGAGTTCCGAGTAGCCTGGGGAGATTTCCTGGCCGTTGATGATGAGCTCGTAGACTTCCACAGTTTTGCCGCCTGGTGTCACTTTGGCGAGCGGGATGAGCTCGGATGCGACGCGGGTGACGAAGCAGGGGTCGAAGGTGTGTTCCTCGACTTTTTTCTCGAAGACTTGTTGAACGACCTCGTAGTCCTCCATGTTTTCGGAAATCTGGATACCGAGTTGGTGACATTTTTCGCGCCTAGCTTCTGGGGTGATGTCGAAGAAGTCGTCACCGGCGACGTCCTTGATGAGGTCGTGGTAATTGGCGCGTTTCCATGGTCGTTGAAGATTGATAGTACGAATCACCTCGCCTTCTTCGTCTTTGTGTTCGATCTCGAGTCCACCACAGAATTTTTCCGCGAGGTGGCAGGTCATTTCCTCGACCATGTCGGCCATGGTTTCGAAGTCACCATAGGCGCAGTAGGCCTCGAGCATGGTAAATTCTGGATTATGGCGCCGGGAGATGCCCTCGTTACGGAAGTTCCGGTTGAGTTCGAAGACCTTGGTGAATCCACCGACGAGTAGTCTCTTCAGGAAAAGCTCTGGTGCGATACGCAGAGTGAGATCCATACCGAGGGCGTTGTGGTAGGTCTCGAACGGCCTTGCTGCAGCACCGCCGGCGACGCTTTGTAGCATGGGGGTCTCGACCTCGAGGTAGCCGCGGCCGTGCAGGAAGCTGCGCAATTCAGCAATCATTTTTGAGCGTGTGATGAAGATTTGAGCGGATGCCTCATTGGACATCAGGTCGAGGTGGCGCTTGCGGTATTTTGTCTCGCGGTCGGCGACGCCGTGCCATTTGTCAGGCATTGGGCGTAGAGACTTGCTGAGCACGGTTAGTTTTTCTACTTTCACGGACGGCTCACCTTTTCCGGTAGTGAATGTTTCGCCATCGACGCCAATCCAGTCGCCTAAATCGAGTAGCTGGTATGCCTCCCAGTCTTGTTCGGAGACACCTTTTTTGTTCAGGTAGATCTGAATGCGGCCTTCAGCGTCGCCGATGGTGGCGAAGACAGATTTCCCCATGTCGCGGATGGCGAGGAGTCGGCCTGCAATCGTTACCGGCATTTCGTCCTCGAATTTTGCCTTTAGATTACCAGGGGTGATCGTGGTGTCGAATTTACCACCGTAGGGGTCGATACCGAGCACGCGCATCTTAGCGAGTTTTTCGCGGCGCACGGCGATGAGTTCTGCTTCGGTCGATTGCGGGGTGTCTGGCGTGTTCGGCTGGTCGCTCATGAGGGCGTGGGCTTAGTTGAAATTGAGTGATTAGTCAATCCTCCTTCGCAATGGAGGTGGTGGTGATATTGGTTATTTGTGGGCTTAATGGTGCCTGGGTGGTTGATATCGATAGCGCCGGGGCGAGCTGCAGGAAGATTGCTCCTGCGCCACACTGTGGACTCCACGGTTGCAATTTGCCGATGAGCAACGAGTCTACGAATATGATTTGGCGTTGGTTGGTGTTGTGGTGTATTGCTGCACATGGTTTACAAGCGGGCACCATAGATGAGGTGTCTCTTTTCCGTTTGGAAAGTGGAGAATGTGTTCCCTATAAGCTCAAACGTGAGACCACGCACGTTGCCTATTATTTTTCAGCCTCTTGGTGTCCGCCTTGTCGTAAGGCGACGCCGCCGTTAGTCGAGGAATACCAGCGCATGCGGGATGCGGGGGTGATGCCGGTTGAGATAGTGCTGGTAAGTTCCGACCGCACAGAGCAGGAGATGTTGGCCTACATGGAGAATTACGGTATGAAGTGGCCGGCGGTGAAGTTTGGCAGCCAGAGCATAATGGATGGCTATGCGGCCGATGGGATTCCCCATCTGGTGATTGTGGAGCGAAAGTCGGGGAAGGCGTTGGCTTATGGAACTGGTCCGAGTGAAATCGAGAGGGTGGTGGCTGAAATGAGAAACTATTCTGGGGTGGTAGGGGATTTTAAAATCGGTGGGTTAGTGGACCGTTATGGTTTGCTTGTGGCTGTGTTGCTCTGTGGTGTGTTGGTATTGCTGCTGAAAAAATTTCGTGACTCACGTTTGAGAGGGTGAATTTTGGGGATTGGAATTTAGCGACGGAGCATTAGACTACTTCTTATGGCATCTGGCTCATTACTTGCACTGTTAATCATTGTGATCGTATCACTGCTGATTGTTAGGATTGGAACAAACGCTCTGGTGCTAACGGGCATGTCATTAGACGCGTCGCGTTTTCAGGCGGCATCTGCATTTTTTGGAGTAGGCTTCACTACGAGTGAGGCTGAGATGGTTGTTGGGCATGTTGTGCGTAGGAAAATCATCTTACATTTGATTATTCTCGGGAATATAGGTCTGACATCCGCGTTAGCTACATTGATTATCACCTTTGTGAATGGTAGCGGGGAGGGGCATGCCATCATTAGTAAGCTTGGATTAATTGCGTTAGGAGTATCCTGTCTGTATATTTTTTCTCACACAGGCTTTATTAAAAAACCTCTTGATCGAGTTATGAAGTATACACTGAAGCGATCTGGGGTAGTGCATGCACAAGATTATGAAACGTTACTCAATCTGGAAAATGGGTATTGCATATCAGATATCAAAATAGAGGCTAATCATTCACTGGCGAATAAGGCGCTTTATGAATCGCGCCCGAATGATCATGGGATTGTTATCCTTGGAGTTCGCCGCCGCGGGGGTGAATTTATTGGTGCGCCGGGTAAAGAAGATCTGCTTTATGATGGGGATACCGTGATGGTCTATGGGAGTGAGGAATCTGTGGACAAAATGTCAGATTCATCGCAGTAAAGAGAAATACAACTTATCCAACAATGGGCAGAGAAAAAAAAGACAAGCCGGCGAGTTTGCGTGGTGACCTCGCGATGCTTACCAAAGTGAACTTAAACACCTTTGTGGTCATTACCACGGTGTTTGGTTATCTCTTGGCCTCGCGGTATTTCCATGATTCTTGGATGCATGATGGGTGGTTGCTATTTCACACGGTGCTGGGCACTGCGTGCACGGCGTTCGGTTCTGCGGCATTTAACCAGCTGATGGAAATCGAGGAAGATGCGCGGATGAAACGCACTGCCGACAGGCCGCTGCCCGCCCGCAGGATGATGCCAGTGAATGCGTTTGGCATCGGCTGGGGGTTATCGGCATTCGGTATCATTCACCTCGCGCTGAAAGTGAACGCCGCTTCCGCTTACCTCGCTGCTGCCGCGCTGGGTGTGTATGTTTTTCTCTACACGCCACTGAAGCGTCGCAGCTCTACGAACACCCTGTTAGGCGGTATCCCCGGGGCGATCCCTCCGATGATCGGGTGGGCGGCGATTGCACACCTTGAGGGTGGTAGCTGGATGGACGGACGTAGCTGGTATCTTTTTGCGCTGCTATTCCTCTGGCAGATGCCGCACTTTGTGGCGATTAGCTGGATGGTTCGTGAGCAGTATGAGGAGGCCGGGTATGTGATGTGGAGCAATGGCGACACCAGTGGTAAAAAAACAGGCTGGATCGCGATAGGTTTTACCGTGCTTCTCATCTTGCTTTCTCCATTGGGTTTAGTTTTAGGTTACGCAGGAATGACCTGGGTGATTGGTGGGTCATTAGCGGCACTCGTCATGCTCTGGTTGGCGTGGAGGTTGATGGCGGGAGGAGAAAAGCCCGCTGCCAAAAAGCTGTTTTTCTACACGCTCCTGCATCTCCCTTTGGCGCTTGTGTTCCTAGCAATCGGGTGGGTGAAAATGTGACTCTGACGGTGCATCTGAGACGACCCATTATGGCGATGAAGGACTCTTGATCAGGAACTCGAAGTAAATTCAAAGAGCATCGTACCCACTCAATTCGGCTACACCATCGAGCGGTGTCTGAAATTCCGTCGCCCGCTTTGTCAGGGGCGTATGCCAGATAGTAGCATTCGTGCCAGCATGAGAATTGTTGCATGAGAATTGTTGCATGAGAATTGTTGCATGAGAATTGTTGCATGAGGATTAGTTTGTTAGGTGCTGAACGGTGGTGTAACCCAGCCCTGGCGTCCGCCAAGCGATCTGTCATAAGCACTGGGTTTGCCGAAAGATAATGAGACCTTGGCTTGCTAAATTGTGCATGCAGCGTTAGCTTCTGGTGTAATTAACTTTGGTGCGTCACGCCACATCCATTATGCCAGTCAAGGACCTCGAACCCGCAAATGTAGATCCCGCTATGCTCCGCAAAACAGCGTGGAAGCTGGTGCTCGTGATGATTCTTGGCGCGGCTGGGATTTTGGTAGCTTACAAAATGAAGCAGAGCCAGAAGGCGGAAGAAAACCGCGATCGCCCACCAGTGGTGACGAAGATTAAAAAAATGCTGAAGGCAAAAAACCAGCAAGGTAAGCTGGTGAATATGTATGATCTTGAGGGTAAAATCTGGTTTGCTGTTCCTGTTTGCGTTTCGCAGTTAGATGAGAACGAGCCTGCATTGACGATGATGCAGGAGTTGCAAAAACACTACGCGGAAAATGATGAGGTGCACTTGGTGCTTTTTTCCATCGAGGGTGTGGATGAGGGAGTTGGATCTGAACAGCTTGCCGAGGCTGCGCAAAAGCTTGGGCTGACCGGTCCACGCACGTGGTGGCTAACGACTGGGGATACCGCAAAGCAGCGAGGCTTCATCAAGGATCAAATGAGGCTTGGCTTGGTAACCGAGCGGGGTGCTGGTGTTAAATTCTGGTTCCCCTCGGCATTTTCAAATCTTTCTTCAGGATATGGCGACGTCGGGAAGTATAAGTTTCCCTCATTGATCGCACTGATTGACCGTGAGATGCACCTCCGCCAGCGGTATGATTTCAAGGAGGTGCGTGACTTCCAGGAAAGGGCGAAAGCAGAACTGAAAAAACGACCCGAGCTAATCGATGAGGAGGGATTTGACAAGGTGCTCTTCGCGGTCGATGAGTTGAAAAAGACACTCTACGCGAATACTGAATTTATCATCAAAGAAACTCGAACTGGCAGCCAAGAATGAATGAAATGAACGATAAGTCGAAAATATTTCTTATTTACTCGGTAGTAGCACTTTCCTGTGTGCTTATCCTTGTAACGACGTTTTACATACGTAGTCAGCGGGTTCTTCCTGAGCAGAAACCCTACTACTCAGAGGATAGCCGATTTGATTCTCTACTAACTTTGGAAAAAGATCTGGTGCTAAAAAACCAGGACGGCGAAGAGGTAAAGATCTCTGAGCTGAAGGGTAAGGTTTGGGCGTTTGCGCAGTTTTATGCGACCT
>JABHEX010000372.1 GCA_018676385.1 Akkermansiaceae bacterium | reverse complement strand
GCTTGCTTAAAAAACACAAAGCACACCGCACCATCGGTATCTCGGGCGACGTACATTTTTCCGAAATATCAAAGAAAACAGTCAATGGCTATCCGTTCTACGATTTTACTAGCAGCGGTATGACCCACGCCAGCGCAGGCTGGTCAAAGGCAACCAACTCATTCCGCGTTGGTAAAGCCTACGCCCAACTCAATGCCGGTGTCATCGACCTCGATTGGGCAAACAAAAGCGCTACGCTGCGCACCATCGATAAAGCCGGAAACACCGTGCTCAAACACAAGGTCCCCTTCGCCGAACTTCAGTTTAAATAAGATCGCCTGTCCTATCCCACATCCATCACCTTCACTTCCTGCCAGTAGTCGAGAAACGACTCCACAAAGACGTCGTGCTCAGGGTGATCCTGATAGATATTGTGCTGCTCCAGACTATCGAATTTCAGCGAAATCGCATAATCAAAGCTCTTATCGGTGACCGGACGCTCCGCTGTCTCCGATGGCGCACCCCACATCCCCGATGCAATGGTCTCAATCTTCATTAGTGCATCCAATCCCTGCTCAAATACTGCACGATCCACTTCGTTGTTCTTTTCTTCTTTCAGCCAAAAATACACGTGATGTTCCATATCCAGATTTGCTCATTTATCGCCCACCCTGCCAAGCACGAAGATGAAATCCCAAAAAAAATCTTTGTGTTTCTCACCATCATCACCAACATCCGATCATGCGCGTATTAATCGTCTACATCATCTTCGCATCCGTCTTGACAACTGCAGCGGAGGACCTCCAGGGAATACAGGCTTCTATAAAACCAAACATCGTCTTCATCATGGCCGATGACCTCGCCTGGGCCGACACCGGGTTCAACAACACCAAGTTCTACGAAACCCCGAACATCGACAAGCTCTGCAAGTCGGGCATGAAATACAACCGCGCCTACTCAGGCGGCCCAAATTGTCTGCCCACCCGTGCCTGCCTGATCTCCGGTATGTACACTCCACGCACCAAGATCTGGACTCCGGGAGGAAAAGCAAAAGGCAAAAAAACTTGGATGAAACTCGATGTCACTACCAACACCCCAGATGGACTCGTTTCGAAAACCAATCTTAAACCATCCGTCACCTCGATCGCCGAGGTTCTCAAATCCGCTGGTTATACCACCGCCCGGTTTGGCAAATGGCATGTTGGCCCTGATACCCAAGGCTTCGATATCAGCGACCCAAACGGCAAAGGCGGAAAGATCGGTAAAAAATACTACGGTAACATCGACGTCCATGAATGGCTTACCGACGCCAGTTGCAAATTCATCAAGGACAACAAAGACAAACCCTTCTTCCTATACCTCTGCCACTGGGACGTCCACACCCCCATCCGGGCGCGCAAAGATGTCACCGCCAAATACCAGAAGAAACTCGACTCAAAAAAATGGAACCGCGAATGGAGTCCTGTCTACTCCGCCATGATCGAAGCCGTCGATACCAGCGTCGGCAGAGTCACCGCCACCCTGAAGGAACTTGGACTGGAGAAAAATACCCTCGTCATTTTCACCTCCGATAACGGCGGCCACTCGATCACTTCTAACAAACCCCTCAAAGGCCAGAAAGGTGCGTTCTACGAAGGCGGCGTGCGCGTCCCTACCTGCATGGCATGGCCAGGTGTCATCGCCCCAGGAAGCGAAAACAATACCCCGATCACCAGCGTCGATTTCATGCCCACCTTCGCCGAACTTGCCAGTGCCAAGCTACCCACTCAACAACCCGTCGATGGCATATCCATCGTTCCTCTCCTCAAGGGCAAACCTGTTCCAGAGAGAGCGATCTTCTGGCACTACCCGCTCTACCTCTCCGCCTACAACATTGATGGACAGGTTCACAACGTAGCAAGCACTAACAAACCCTACTGGCGCGCCGTCCCCTCCAGCATGATCACCCGCGGCCCATGGAAACTGATGCACCTCTTCGAAGATAATTCTATCCGACTCTACAACGTCGAGATGGACATCGGCGAGAGCAAAGACCTTTCGAAAGAGCATCCGAAAAAAGCCGCTGCTCTGTTTGCCGAACTCAAACAATGGCAAGCCGATACCAAGGCTCTCATTCCAATTAAACAAAACGCCAGTTTTGATCCTAAATCTCCGGGCAATGACCGCAAGGGCAAGGGTAAGAGATGAATATCTGTATTTATAGTTCATTAAGACGCTACCCGCTCATTTGCCCACCAAGGGAGCAATAAACCCACCATGCACTCTTCATCTGTGCAACCCATTCTCCATTCTCCATTCTCCATTCACTATTCTGTAATCAACGCTCTTCTTCCCCCTCCGCAACCCCCTCATCACCCCATAAAAGTTCCTTCGATCATCTCACTGCAAAAGCAAATTCCTAGCAGTTAGTGGTAATGGTAAGATCGCAGCCCGTAAGGAGGGGGCGACAATCCTATCGCCCGGCAACCCAAGCCTCAACACCTCACACTACCTCAGCGAGCGAATGTAGGTCAGGATATCGATGACGGTTGCATCCGGCATGCTGGAGATCAGGCCGGTAGGCATGAAGGAGGACGACCCGACGTGATGTTGCTGTGCGATCGTGCGCTGAGCGATGAAGGTGATGGCGCCACCCTGCTGGGCGATGCTTACGCCGCGTTTGTCTTGTTTGCTTTTCAGGCCCTCGGTGATGATGCCTGAGGACTCGATGACACGGTAGAGAATATACGCATTTTCCGCAGCGGCATCCGGATTGATGATCGCGGTGAGCAGGTGGTTGGTGTCGCGTTTAGCCGAGCCGTCGAGTGCGGGGCCGATGCCATTGCCCTCCTCGCCAACGACGTGACAGCTGAGACACATACCAGAGAAGAGTATTTTTCCAGTGGTCGCGTTGCCTAGTTTTTTTGCGAACTGTTGTTCGAGCTTGGCAATGCGGGCGACATCTTTGTCGAGCTGCTGTTTGTGCTGTGCGGTCACCTGTTGGTGGATGACTTTGGCATTGGGGTCGTTTTTGTAGAGGTGGTTGATACGCTCGGCGACGGCAAGCGGGATGTCATCAGCAGTGATTTTTTTGGAGGCGACAAGAATGAGCAGAACGTGGTTGCCTTGGGTGGTGGTGCCTAGTGCATTGATGACCGCTGATTGATCGGCGGGGTTGTCCGCGAGAAATTTTTGCACGGTTG
>JABHEX010000371.1 GCA_018676385.1 Akkermansiaceae bacterium | reverse complement strand
TTGACGCTGCCGAATTTCCTCACGGAAATCATCATACATATCCTCCAATGTGTCAGAGACTTCATGAGGTGCCTGCGGACCCTTGATTTTCTCAATTAACCATTTGATGGCGCCGACCACTACAAAGAGGATCAGGAAAATGACCTGTTCGGGGATGTCTCCCATGAGAATTAGAGTTTTAGGTTTGAGGAATCAAAAAATGGGCGAAGTTGCACCGCCTTGGGGCGGTGCACGGGTTAATTACTCGTCACCTTCGTCTCCGGCGATTGAATCGCGCATCTCGGTGTCGGCATTGACGTTCTGGTACTTGACGTAGTCCATGATGCCTAGGTTGCCGTTGCGAAATGCATCGGCGATTGCCATTGGAATTCCTGATTCTGCTTCCACAACCTTGGCACGCATTTCTTGGGTGCGTGCGGACATTTCCTGTTCCACGGCGACAGCAGCAGCACGCCGCATCTCGGCCTTGGCTTGGGCAACCTGTTTGTCTGCCTCAGCTTGTTCTGCTTGGAGGCGAGCGCCGATGTTATCAGCAACATCAACATCTGCGATATCGATTGAGAGTATTTCGAAAGCAGTGGATGCATCTACGCCCTTCTCGAGAACGAGTTTAGAAATATTATCTGGATTCTCTAGAACATGTTTGTAAGAAACCGCAGAACCTACAGATGTGACAATACCCTCGCCAACACGAGCTATGATGGTTTCCTCAGTAGCACCCCCTACGAAGCGGTCTAGGTTGGTCCGGACGGTGACTCTGGCGCGGGCGTTGACGGCGATGCCATCCTTGGCCACAGCTGTGATTTTGGTGTTGCCGCTTGCGGGGTTTGGGCAGTCGATCACCTTTGGGTTAATTGATGTGCGAACCGCTTCAAGAACGGTTTTTCCTGTATCTTTGGTAGCGAGGTCGATTGCGCAGGCACGATCGTAGGACAGGGAGATTCCTGCTTTGTCCGCTGCGATCATTGCGAGAACTACATGGCCGATATCACCTCCTGATAGGTAATGGGCCTCTAATTGGTCGGTTGTAAATGGCAGGCCGGCTTTGAATGCGGTGATACGGCTGTTCACAATCAATGCTGGGGGCACCTTTCTGAAGCGCATAAATACAAGATTGAGTAAGCTGACTGGTGCTCCAGCGGTACGTGCTTGTAACCAGATACCGAAGAACTTGATGAGGATGACAAAAAAGATGAGTCCTACAACGAAGGCTACTCCGATGAGGATAACACCTATGAAGCTTTCGTTTGCTGCGAGAATGGAATTAATCATTGTGATGTGTAATTTGTTGGCTGCTTGTAATTTGGTTCATGCTGCTCAATGATGCAAGAACGCATCTTAACTAAATTAGCATTTAATCACGCCTTGCTTTCCTCTGTGGATGGGGTATGGAATTTGGCGTCATGAAAAATTTCATTTTCAGTATCCTCGCCCTCGTTGGTATATTTACGTTTATTTCCTGCGAGCGCCACGATTGGGAGGACAGCAAAGAAGGCAAAAAAGACGGGACTAAAAACCTGTATCCTCAGCACGATAAAAAGGATCATCACAACAAGGATGGTGATCACTGACAGTTGCGCGAGGAAATTTTATAGCTACCTGCTGTTTCTGGGTGCGGTTTTTTGAAACCCGTGCATAGTTATCCAACACCAGTGGATTAATGGAAAGGAACTGCAAATCTTCAAAAATACCGTTGTGGTTATGGCCAAATTTATTGAGCCTTGACGCTCCTCTGGTCTCTATCGCATGGATGTGGATGTTGGCACACGCATTACGTGTGGAGTATATACAGACCAGTGTGTGGTGGGTTTTACCACTGGGCATCTGGTGTGTTTATGTAGTGGACAGGTTGATTGATGCATGGCGGCATCCGGCGATGCGGGAGTCCTCGCCGCGGCATTTTTATCATTGGCGGTGGCGGTGGGTGCTATCCATCGGTGTGGCAATTGTTGCTATTATTTGCCTTTACCATGCGCTGTATGTGTTGCCACGATCGTTATTTTCTGCTGGTGTAGTGGTAGCCATGCTCTGTGTATTCTACTTTGCGCTGGCACTTTTCAGCGGTCGTGGGATTCCGTATGTTAAGAATTTTCTGGCAGCTATGATTTTTGCCATGGGTGTGGGTATCCCGGTCAACGTGGCCAACTCTTCGCTGCTTATCACGGACTTGAATGAGGTGCTCTATGCAATGCGCAATACTGGACTCGTCGATGCGCTATGGAACCTCTGTGATATGGCCTTTAAAACTCTGATTCTCGTTTTTCTCTACTGTCGTGAGGTTTGGGTGTTTGGTCTGCTCTGTATGATGAACATCACGGCAATCGATCTGTGGGAGAAGGCGGACGCCGAATCTGACGAAGCGCTCGCATACAGCCATGAGGCGACACTCACCTTGGGCTTGGTCATGCTCGCTGGGGGGGCATTACTTTTTGCGGCGATGCGGGCGGATGAATACTCCAAGCCATATTTTTATGCGGTGATGATTGCCGCTGCGCTTTTGCAAGTGATGAATCATTATCGTGAACGCTTTTCAATGAACGCGTTGCGGATACTTGCCGATGTTGCTTTGCTTGTGCCGCTGCCCATTTTTTTTGTGGCAATAGGATGATTAGTTAGACTCATTCATGATGCAGCTGGAGTTCATTTTTTCTCGTAAGAAGCCCCTGATTCAAAATGATCGAGAGGCCAAGCTCTCTATTCAACGTGTTTTAGGACGACTTCAGAGAGACGAAGAAATGACTCAAGAGTGTCGGCGTTTATTAGCTGAATTGTTACTTGATGAGCTGGCGAGTAAGACAACGGTGGTCTGGAATCGGCGAATGAGAACTGCCGCAGGGCGCGCTTTCTGGCCAGATGCTAGAATCGAGATGAATCCTAAACTGAAGGAAATTGCGGCTGACGAAATTCGCCGGACGATGTTACATGAGCTGGCTCATCTTGTTGCTTACGAGCGTGCTGGCAGGCGTAGAATCGATGCCCATGGTGCTGAGTGGCGACAAGCGTGTGGTGATCTGGGTATTGCTGGTGAGCGAGCGACGCACTCGCTACCGTTACGGGGCAGAAAAATGAAGCGTAAGTGGCGCTACCGATGTCCGGTATGTGATGATGGCTTTGATCGGGTCAGGAGAATGAGACGCCACGTTGGTTGCTACAGCTGCTGCCTTAAGCACAATGGAGGGTATTACCACGCTGATTATAGGTTGAAGGAAACTCGTATTGGCTAGCTCATATCTGATTTAGTGATGGG
>JABHEX010000039.1 GCA_018676385.1 Akkermansiaceae bacterium | reverse complement strand
TTTTGTTTTTGTTTTTGTTTCTTCGGTGAAATCGATGCTTGCTGTAATCACAACAATTTAATGCATTCAGTAATAAATGATTTCTAACCTAGCTGATAGACGTGATCACTCAAGTATTATTCATTCATTATTGAGGATTTTAACACCTGTATGCTCGTTGCATGATCTAAATGGAATTGTGTGATTGGTATTGATGGTAGGTAATTAGTATCTGGTTTCTGAGCTTTCAAGTTTGTATGGTGTGACTACCATCATGTGCATATGATATTTTCGGAGATGGATCGCGAGGAGTTCCGAGATTTGCTTGGCGATATTGGTAACTACCATATGCCGTTCGGTAAGTTTGGCCCCAAGGAGTTCCCACCCAACGGAATACCACTCTACGAGTTACCTCCAGAGTATTTGGCATGGTTTGCCGAGCGTGGGTTCCCAAAAGGTCACCTCGGAGAACTGATGGAGGCGGTTTGGGGAATCAAGGAGGTGGGTATGGACCAGTTATTCGATCCTATGCGTAAGGCGAGAGGTGGTAGGGTCTCTATCAGGAAACGCAAAAATAAGCACGGAGATAACATACGGTTTGATGACTGATTCACTCGCCGTGTGTTTTGTCGAGCCACTCCACGATGGCTCTGCGTAGTTTGATCGCATCAATTTGACCGGTGTGGCGCCAGATAATTTTTCCGTCAGGTGCCAATAATAGAGAGTGTGGAAGTGCTCCGTTCCATTCTGTGTCGATTGCCTCGGCGAGTTTGTCGAGATTTTGGCCGGTGTAAACGTAGTTGTTTGATTTGCGTCCCTCTTTTACGACAGATTTTGCGGTGCGTGGTGAGAGTGCTGCTTGCTGTTCCTTCAAGAATTTGAGCACCTTCATACGAGCAACGATTGGATCTGTGCTGACGGTGATCAATTCTACGGGACGGTTCTGAAAACGACGATAGGTATCGATGAGTTCTGGGAATTCCGCCACACACGGGCCACAGGTTGTCGACCAGAAATTAATCAGCCGAAGTTTCTCGGTCTTGTTATCAGCGAGAGCTTTGGCGCTTTGTTCATCGAGATCTTCCAGTGTAACAGGGATAGCCTTCCATCGTGCGTTGTCTTTGGCGACGCTACCACGCTTCCACGACCACTTGGTAGAGCACCCGAACGCACGTGTGGTTTTTTCTGTGACTTCTTTACCTGTGAGGATAGCATCGAGGGCATTACGCACGTAATTCGTTCCGATGTCCTTGCGACTGCGGCGAGCATCATCGATCCTGCCCGTGTAACGAAGTGTTTTGTCGGCATCAAAAACGAATACATGAGGGGTGGCTACCGCTCCGTATGCTTTGGTTGTTTTTTGAGTTTTACCGTCGTAGAGGTATGGGAATGTGTATTTTTCTTCCTTAGCGACATGTTTCATATCATCGAGTGAGTCACCATGAACAGAATATCCGATTTCATCGAGACGTAGTGCTTTGTCGTCGTTTCCAGAGATGGCGATGACAGCCACACCCTTGTCTTTGTAGTCTTTGTGGAGTGCAATCACCTTGCCGCGTGCAGCCCTGGCGTCGGGGCAGTGGTTACAGGTAAAGACAATTACCAGAGCTTTTGAATTTGAGAAATTTTTCAGTTGATGATTTTTGCCGTCTACTCCTGGCAGTGTGAATGTGGGAGCCTGGGCACCAATGGCGAGTGTATTAATAGATTCTGGTTTAGCCTTTAGAGAAACCGTCAATATTACGAAAGCGATCATTAGGATGTAACTAGTCATAGGTATATTTTGCTAAAAGAGAAAGTTGATGCTGACAAGAACAGAATGCATTGAGCATGTAGGATGAAAATAGATCTCGAGATGAATTTAGCTTATAGATTTTCTTACAAGTAGAATGAATGGCCCTAGTTAGATTGTAAGATGGATGGAAGATTGCTATTGATAAGGTTGTATATAATGTTAGGAACTTGACTGTCCTATATGAATTGTCTTCCTTGTCATGAATGCGCAATCTTGCAGACTATTTAATCCTTACTTCAAATATAAATTATGTTTAGAATTCAACTGTCATCTTGTCTAACTGCGGCTCTAGTTGCCACGTGCGTTCATTCTTCATCTGTCACTGCGCAAAGTGACAAGCTGAACTCTGCCGGCAAAAAAATGGAAGCTGATTACAAAGCACAAATTAAAAATTTAAAGGCAGAGTTAACTCGAAAACTGTCTAGTTTTGATGCGGCTGATATAAACGCCTATGAAAAGGCTCGCGATGCTGAAATTAAAGCACGCAAATACTTCGAGACCTACAATAGCGGCATTAAGGGGGGAGTTAAGAAAGCTGAAGGAATGGTCAGTCACGCAAAAAACAAATGGATTCGGGGCGCGGAACATAACATTCGTCGGGTTGAAAAAGATCTCAAGAAAGCTAAGAACGCTGGCCAACGAAAAAAGCTCCAAGCGGAGCTGGCAAAGTGGCAGAAGAATAAACAGGACGGTCTCGATGCCCTTGCCGAGCGGCAAAAAGCCTTGGATTTGGCGAAGAAAGCCAAAACCGATGGTCCACGCTTAATCAAGCAAGCGACAGCCACCCTCGCGAAAGCCCAAGCTAATACAGCGAAAGTTTTGAAACAGACAGGCTTGAGCGAGGTTCTAATGGGGGGTGTTCTCGACGGTAAACTCGCCAAGTATGTGATCCTTCAAGAAGCAACTCCGACTGCTCTTGCCTTATTTGCACAGAAGGATCGAGCCCACATGGCATTGGTTAATCAGCTGCTGGCCAATGAGGATTTGATGGTGCAGATGCTGGTCAATGATGGTGCCGAGCGAATAAGAGTTGGTCGCAGTCAAGGTCCAGCTC
The DNA here is from genome assembly GCA_018676385.1 of Akkermansiaceae bacterium. Classification (GTDB taxonomy): domain Bacteria; phylum Verrucomicrobiota; class Verrucomicrobiia; order Verrucomicrobiales; family Akkermansiaceae; genus Oceaniferula. The sequence continues at coordinate 3,940 of JABHEX010000039.1, read as the reverse complement.
AATACGGACCGGCGATGAAGATTTACTCAGATGTTCTCAAGGCCAGCGTAAAGGCTAAAAGTGGTGTGCTCCAAGAGCTCGCTCTCGCCGTAGCACTTGAGCATTCAGTACCCAATAAACTGCGCGCAGCCGCGGCGGACACCGGTGCACCCGAATTTGTCAATCCGGTGAATCGCTACCTCACATACGAAAAGGCTTACACAGCGGGCGAGCTGGACCCCGCCTTCAAAAATTTCAATGCATGGGAACTGCGTCGTGTTGTCGATGGTGAAGAGCCGGATGAACTAATTAAGTGGGGTCGTGATATGATGCGCAACTTCCGCCCTGAGCAAACGCGTGGTGATTACGGCTGGCGTTACGTGCGTATTGTGGCATCTGATGTAAAATACGGATCTCAAAATGTTCCCCTTGACCGACCCGAGCTGCAATTTTTTCAGAATATCATCATGAACGGTGGAGTTTGTGGTCGCCGCGCGTTCTTTGGTCGTTTCATCCTCCGTGCCTTCGGTATTCCCACCATCGCTCGTCCAAGTCGTGGTCATGCTGCACTAGCGCATTGGACACCGGAAGGTTGGGTCGTTAATCTGGGTCCTGGCTGGGGTGGAGGTTTTCTTAAGGGTATTTACAAGAATGGTCGCGACTTCGTAGCGACCTCCCAAGCACGCACACAACGTACGGCATATCTTGCTGTAAAGCGTGCACAATGGATAGGTGATGTATCTGGTGAGCCACGCGTCTATGGTATACATGGGGGCGGAAAACCAGAATTCTGGAATGCAATGTCACTTCACCTTCAAGAGCGCATTATTGCAAAATCTAATGCTAAAACTCTTGGAGCTCTCGGGACTAATCTGGGTGAAGCGGATGGTTCCTCGGTAAACAGCGACCCGAATACCTCATCTGAAAACCAGAAAGATGAAATTAGCGTTAGCAGTAATGGTTCCATTACCATTCCGGCTGCTGCGTTCACCGCGGCTAATCGTAGTCAGGTGCAAATATCAAAAAGCCACGGCACAGGCATGCAGATATTTCTTCCACGTTTTTCTCCTGCGGGGACTACTCTCTTGCGTGGTGGTTCGTGGAAAAGCAGTGCTGTTGATTGTGGATCCGGCGCCCGACTCATTAGCTCTGGCTATGGCCGTTATGATAATTGGGGGCTTCGCGCAGCTATTACGGCACCCGCTGGTAGGGCCAAGCTTCCTCGCGAATTGAACCTTGATCTGGGTGATGGAGTGAACATGCAGTTTGTTTACATAAAACCTGGCACCTTTACCATGGGTGGAGAGGGAGCCAAGCCCAGTAAGTGGATTGGTGCTGACCAGCCCAAACATAAAGTCACCATCAGCAAAGGTTTCTACCTTGGTAAATACGAAGTAACCCAAGAGCAATACGAGCACATCACAGGCAAGAACCCGAGCAGCAGAAAGCACCGGGATCCAAAGTATCCGGTGGATACTATCAGTGAAACAGATGCGCAACGGTTCTGTGTTGCATTAGCGGGCAAGACGGGCACAGAAGCGAGGTTGCCAACGGAGGCTGAATGGGAATATGCCGCACGTGCCGGCAGTTCTAGCCAGTGGTTCTTTGGTGGTAAATCCGACAAATTGAGTGACTACGGGTGGTTCAAAGACAATTCCGGGCTCAAGTCTCATCTTGTAGGTCAGAAAAAACCTAACCCATGGGGGCTGTATGATATGTATGGAAACGTTTGTGAGCGTGTTGCAGATCGCTACGATGTAAATTTCTACAAGAAATCGCCCAAAGTAGATCCAATTGCCACTGGCGTGACTAAAACTTCCTCTACGAAATATGAAGTTAATGCGAAGAAAGCTGGCAACTATGCGCTAAGCAGTAAGGTATGCACCGTAGGCTACGGTCAACATCTGATGGTTTCCGTCAACGGTAGTGAGGCCATCAACATCGACTTACCCTACACATCCGGTGAATGGGGCAAGTCCTCAGCGGTGAACGTCAAATTGAGGAAAGGGGCCAATGTCCTCGAGTTTCACCGTATTGACGCCCCTCAGAGTGGTATTGCTGTCAAAGCGCACTACTTGAGCGCTCAATAACTGAGGTAAAGTCCACTATGCTGCTTGTTTGAAGCCGAAAAATAAAGCGGTGCGTTGATCATAACGCGCCGCTTATTATTTTAATTTGTATGGTAATCTATCAGAACGATTACGCGTCAATCTTACGGTAAGCCGCAAGCAGCGCATCGAGGCCTTCTTTACCTTTTTTGCTGGTGCCGTGCTCCATACCGATGACACCAGTGTAACCTTTTTCACGAAGGAGCTTTGTGACTGCTGCGTAATCGAGCTTACCAGTGCCTGGCTCTTTACGCCCGGGACTTGCTCCGTATTGAACGTAACCGATTTGATCCCAAGTGGCATTGGTGTTTTTGATCAGATCGGGGCCGTTGCCAATTTGTCCTTCGTGGAAGTAGTCGGCGAGCAGTCTGCAGGATTTGCGGTTTACTAATTTACTTAGCATCGCACCGTCGGCGAACGAGCGGAGCAGGGGAGCTTTTTTACCCAGATTGTGCGAGAGTGGCTCCATCATCAAGATGATGCCGTGCGCTTCAACAATGTCGCAGAGGAAATTCATGGTATCCACTGACTTTTTGATTTGCTCTTCGCGTGGCAGATCGTTTCTAACGCCAGGGAGGAAGGTCATACCGGCCTGCCCAGTGATCTTACAAAACTTGATACCCTTCTCCATATCTTTTTTGAGGCGTTCTTTGCCGTCTTTTGTGAGATTCGAAAAATCTTGTCCGGCACCACCTGAGATCACTGAGATGCCCATGGTGAAGTCTTTTTTGCTTTGCAAGAATGCGGCGACCTCTTCCCAGAGTTTTTCAGGCTTGCGCATTAGCCAATTTTCTTCCCAGCCGCGGAAACCCAGGTCGTATGCGAACTTCATTTGATCTACGATTCCCTTTGGTGCGGTAGGTAAGAGGTTTTCGTGAGGCCCGAATTTGGATGTGAATGGTTTGCCTTTTTCGCTAATAGCTGCGGATGAGATTCCGTGTGAGGCAGCGAGAGTGCCGGCGAGAGTTAGTTTGGTAAATCTTCTACGATTCATAATACAGTTGTTTGTGGTATAGTTGTTTTGTTTTTGGTAGTGGTGATTGGAGTTATCTCATACGGTAGTATCCATCTTTGTTATACAGAAAATAACAATCTTTTGGAGTTAGTCGTGGAAGATACATGCAGGGTTTGCCTTTTTCATCGGTGCTTTCAATGAGACCATGGTATGCTGCCGTGGTAGTGGGTTTTTTGGCGTCAGGGTTCTTGAGTAGTGAGGTTTCGTGGATACGCTCTACGATGTGATCGACCCACTTGATTTTCTGTGCTTCGGTGCCGAACTCTGTCCAGTCACCAGAAGTTGTCTTAGCATACATCCTTTTGATGAACTCATCTGTGGTGATACCCATTTTTTTTGCGAGTGGTCCGGCAAGTCGATCCCACCATTGTTGTGACTCCTCGTAAAACTCTTTTTGTTCGGTGAGGTTGAGATTAGCGAACATGATAGTCGAGCTGATCTGATGGTGGAGGATGACGGCATTCGGATAAGCGAATGATTTTTCTGCAAGTGTACAGATTGTCGCCGCCATAGATGCTGCGAACGATTTTACCACAACGTAAACGGGAGCACTACTTCCCTCCATGGCTTTGAGGATTTTGTATCCTGCCATGACAGAGCCACCCGGTGAGGTGTCAATGACGATAAAGATGGGTTTATTACTCTCTTTGTTGTTGAAGTAGTTGATCCGTGTCGTGACGTGGTCAGCTGATTTTAGAGTAACGGGACCGTTCATGGCGATACGACGATCTGAAATCACAAGGGTGCCGTCTTTTTTAAGTGGGTTTTCGAGGTAAACTGGTTTGGCGTTGGCATAGGCGTCACGTCTTTTCTTAGTCTCCAGCGCGTTGATCTCGGC
>JABHEX010000004.1 GCA_018676385.1 Akkermansiaceae bacterium | reverse complement strand
TTGCCCAAAGATTTGATTTATGTGGCCATGACAGACCGCAAACATATGCCTGACACGGACATCGTAAACTTGCTCTGCTACGAAGACTTGATGGAGGCAGAAACAACAGATTTTGACTGGCCCGAATTTGATGAAAATACTGCCTGCGGTCTATGCTACACTTCTGGTACAACTGGCAATCCGAAGGGTGCGTTGTATTCACATCGCTCTACCGTTTTGCACGCCATGATGGGTGTGATTTCATTGCAAACTTGTCTCCGACCCGGTAAGCGCATCCTGCCCGTTGTGCCACTTTTTCATGTCAACGCGTGGGGGTTGCCATACGCGGCACCGCTGTCGGGGGCATCTTTGATCTTCCCTGGCGCCGCGCTTGATGGGCCAAGTTTGCACAAGTTGATGGAGGATGAACGGGTATTCTCGGCTTGGGGTGTTCCAACAGTATGGATGGGCCTTTTGAGTGAAATAAAAGCCAAGGGTGGAAAGCCAAGCAGTTTTAAGGAAGTTATCATTGGGGGCTCTGCTGCTCCACGACCTATGATTGAAGCGTTCGAAAACATGGATGTTTCCGTTGCACACGCCTGGGGAATGACTGAGATGAGCCCAATCGGCACCGTTGGTGTTCTGAATTTAGAACAAGAAAACCTACCGTTGTCAGAACGTATCGACCTAAAGGCAAAACAGGGCCGCCGTGTCTTTGGGGTAGACCTAAAAATCGTTGATGAAGATGGTAATCGCATGCTTCATGACGGTGTGGCGCAGGGCGAATTGTATGTGCGAGGCAACGCTGTTGTGTCAGCCTATTTTAAAAATGAAGAGGCCAGCAAAACCTCGATCGATGCTGATGGCTGGTTTGGTACTGGTGACGTGGCCAAAATTGAACCAAATGGGATGCTCACAATCACAGACAGAGCCAAGGACTTGATAAAGTCGGGTGGTGAATGGATCAGTTCCATCGATGTTGAAAACATGGCCATGGCTCATGAAAGTGTTGCCAACTGTGCTGTTATTGCAATCCCAGACCCTAAGTGGGACGAACGCCCCCTTCTAATTGTTGTTCCTGCCCAAGGTGCGGAGAGAGATGCGATTAGCATTCTTGAGAGTTTGTCAAAAAGCCTTGCTAAATGGCAGCTTCCAGATGCGGTGATCTTCGTAGATGAACTGCCGCTAACAGCCACGGGGAAAGTATCCAAACTCACTCTACGTCAGCGTCACAATGATGGCACACTAAGCGCATGAGTGCTGACTTCAATATCGAAGACCTAGGCGGTGGCATCACACGGTTGATGCTCAGCCGGGCGCCCGTTAACGCGCTCACGCCTGGGTTCTTGGATGCTCTGTCGGACTTTTATGACAGTGTTGCAATCGACGACAGTATCCGTGCAATCATTATTGCCAGTGGACAAAAAATACTCTCAGGCGGTCTGGATTTGAAGGCTGCGCAGAAGTTTGACAAAGTGGATGAGCTGGAAATTGTGCGCGGTCTGAACCAATCTTTTACAAAGCTTTATGCACTGCCAAAGCCAACGATCTGTGCTGTTAACGGTGCTGCCATTGCTGGTGGCTTCTTCTTTGTCCTTGGATGCGATTATCGCATTGGTGATACTCGTGCGAGTGTTGGGCTAGCTGAGGTTCGCGTCGGTGCAACTCTTCCAGTAGGCCCTTCAGCCATAGCAAAAGCGGAGCTCCACGCCAATGACATGCGTAAATTGGTGCTGAGTGGCCAACCTTACAGTGCACAACAGGCGCTTACTGCTGGCATTCTGGATGAGGTTGTGGAAAACGAAACACTGATGGACCGAACTGTGAAAATGGCAGAGCAGTACGCAGCCTTACCACCGAAAACCTATGCCAACGTTAAAAAACAATTGCGTGGTACAGTGGTAGATGCGGTTGAGAGAGCCATGAAAGAGGATGCGAATATCATCAAAGATGGCTGGTTCAATGATGAAACTAAACCTGCAATGGCAGCTATGGTTGGTTAAACACAACGCACGAAAGCACGCTCATGTTTAGAAAAGACTTCATCTTCGATCCAACTCGTTTGCTCCGTATCAATGACTGGATGAATCGTTATGTGGACCAACGTAAATTTGCAGGCTCATCGATACTTATTAATAGGGGGGGTGACGAAGCGTATTTCTACGCCACTGGCATGCGCGATATGGAAAATAATCTGCCGTTTGAGCGGGATACTATAGCGCGAATTTATTCCATGACAAAGCCTATTACGTCTGTAGCAATTATGATGCTTGCCGAAAAAGGCCTCTTCAATTTAGAGGCTCCGGTGTCGGAAT
>JABHEX010000370.1 GCA_018676385.1 Akkermansiaceae bacterium | reverse complement strand
TACTGATATACCCCTATACAGCTGGCAAGCAGACATTCCAGAAGCGAGCCACCGCTTTCTTATTATTTGGCAGCAAGCTCAAGAACACCCCCCATCGCTCGTAGCTACGCAAGGTATGCTGTCCGTTTTTTTGTATTTGCTAAAGCCCCGCTTCGGCCTTACGGGCTTTTTCAGCACGCTTACGCACGTGTGGATCAAGAATACGCTTACGAATGCGAAGATGACTTGGCGTTGCCTCCAACAGTTCATCAGCCTCGATGTATTCGATGGCGCGTTCGAGGGACATTTTGATCGGAGGTGCAAGACCTACCGTGATACCCTTGGTAGCGGAACGGTGGTTGGTCAGGCTCTTCGCCTTCACAGGGTTGACTGGGAGGTCATCCTTGCGTGGGTTTTCGCCGATGACCTGACCCTCATAAACTTCATCACCTGGAGCGACAAAAAGTTTGCCGCGCTCAGCGATAGGAAGAAGTGAGTAAGCCATCGCAGTTCCAGTGTTCATGCTAACTAGAGTGCCGGTCTGGCGGGTGGTTATTTCTCCGCAATGTGGTGCATATTCCTTAAACAGGTGTGACATCACTCCGTGGCCACTGGTTAGGTTTAGCAGTTCAAATTCGAAACCAATCAATCCCCGAGTGGAGATGGTAGCCTCGATGGTAGCTCCGTGGGCATTGCTACCCATGTCCTCGATGCGTGCACGACGGTTGGCCAACGACTTCATCACGCCACCAGTATATTCCTCAGGAACTTCTACAAAAACAGATTCAAATGGCTCCTGCACCTCGCCACTTTCACTTTTCTGGGTAATGACCATCGGGCGAGAAACGAGCACTTCATAGCCTTCCCGGCGCATCGTTTCTACCAACACGGAAATCTGCATAGCTCCACGAGCCGAAACTTCAAAAACACCAGCTTTGTCGGTGTCGGCCACTTCAATCGATACGTTGGTCTGCAATTCACGATCAAGGCGGTCTTTGATGGCTCGTGAGGTGACATGCTTCCCCTCACGACCTCCGTATGGCCCATCGTTAATAGAAAACTGCATTTTAACCGTCGGCGGATCAATCGCCACAAATGGAAGTGCCTCGGCATCTCCATCTGCTGAAAGCGTTTCACCAATATCGATATCTTCAAAACCAGCGACACCAACGATATTTCCAGCCACACCTTCAGCCGATTCCTGATTAGAGAGTGAACTGTATTCAAAGACCTTGGTCACCTTACCCCGCTGCGTGGTGCCATCTTTACGTAAGCGGAAAACACTATCACCTTTTTTGACTGAGCCTGACTGGACTTTACCCATGGCAACACGGCCTACGTAGTCATCCCAAGAAATATTAGACGCCAGCATCTTGAAAGGAGCATTGGGATCAGATTCAGGGGCATTGACGTGTTCAACGATGGTTTCTAAGAGCGGGATGACGTCTTTTTGCTCATCATCGAGAGATTTAACAAAAAAACCATTCTTAGCGGAGCCATACACAAATGGCGCCTCGAACTGGTCCTCGTTAGCTTCGAGCTCAAGGAATAGCTCCAGCACCCGATCATGCACACCCAAGGGGTCTGAGTGATCACGGTCGATTTTATTAACCACTACAATCGGCGTCAACCCTTGCTGAAGCGCTTTTCTGAGAACAAATCGGGTTTGTGCCTGTGGCCCATCATGGGCATCGACAAGCAGCAGAACACCATCGACCATTTTCATCACGCGCTCAACCTCACCACCGAAGTCGGCGTGGCCTGGCGTGTCGACGATGTTAATGGTATAGTCACCCCATTTGACTGAAGTATTTTTTGCTTTGATGGTAATGCCCTTCTCTCGCTCGAGATCCATCGAGTCCATAGCCCGCTCCCCAGCCTGCTGGTGATCACCATAAGCGCCACCGGCCTTAAGCAGCTCATCCACGAGAGTAGTTTTGCCATGGTCAACGTGAGCGATGATAGCGATGTTACGAATATTCTCTGTCATAGTGAAAGCGGGTATCGGTGAGTAAAATTAGATGGAGAAGCGCGCGGAGACTCATTGATTTTCTGTGAATTGCAACAACGAAATCCAGAACTCAGAATAGCATACACATGAAATGCCGCAGATTATTGTCATTGGCGAGGGCTATTCATGCGTAGCTATTAGCAGCATGGGCATTGAAAATTTACTACTTGGATGATTATAAGTGAACTGACTGCTTAGCTAATATCCAATGTTACTTGGATGGAAGGCGCCTCAGTATGCTGCGCACATAAAGAATCGTAACCACGGCCATTGCTGCATTGATCGCGATCGAGCTCCACCAGAAACTTGCAAGGTTGACGTCCAGAACTACTACAACAGTATAAAAAATAGGTAAGGGCAGAAGTATTTTACGTACGATGGATTCCACAAATCCATACATCGGACGTTTAAGCGCCTGCAAACATCCAATATAAATAAAACCAGCCACATATGCCCACTGAATGAAAGTAACAATACGCACATATTCTTTGCCAATTTCAATAACATCAGGATCATCAGTGAATATTTTCACCAAAGGCGCCGCAAAAATAAACATTAGCACAGATGCGGTAACGATCAGCACGAACCCATAACGCGTGCAAAGCGAGATACACTCACGCACACGACTCATTTCCCCAGCCCCATTGTTTTGACCCACAATGGAGACAATCGCAGAGCTAAGACCAATCGCAGGCAGCAACACGATCTGCTCAATTCGTGTTCCTATACCAAACGCCGCTACAGCAGCTTCGCCATAAAATTTTAGATAATAGGTTGTTACAAAAAAACCAAGCGCCACAGACATCATATTGAAGCTTGTGGGTATCCCCTGCTTAAGTATTTCACAATATACACGAAGCTTTGGTGCTAGGTGGGTCAACAGCCCATTCACAAGATATCCACGGCGAACAACCACCGAGAGTAAATAGAACCCGCCAACTGCTTGAATACTTACCGTCGCCCATGCAATACCAGCCATTCCCATCGCCGGTAAACCAAAGCCCCCATAAAGAAACCATGGATCAACCACGAGGTTAGCAAAAAACCCAATCACTAACACTCTGCCGAAAGTTTTGCTGTCCCCATGCGCTAACAGAATTGCATTGCTCATGCTGCTCAACAGAAAGAATACCGCGCCCAAGAATAACGGCTTGATGTAACTTAGTGCAAGACGCAGATAATCCCCACTAGCCCCTAACAAACTAAATAGCGGCTCCGCCAAAAACCACCCAATGGCTGTCACTCCGGCGGCACAGACTAACCCAAGCGAGTATACTTGCCCCGACAACACAAATTCTTTGCTACGATCTCCTGCACCAATTGCATTGGCAATCAACGCCGATGCCCCACGAGCAATCCCCTCGCTCACCGCGATGATGATAAAGAAAACGGGAAAAGACAACGCCATCGCCGCCAGTGCTTCTGTGGAAATCTGCCCCGCATAAAACGAGTCCACAACGTTATACATCGTGTTAAAGAAAAACCCGATACTCATAGGCAGCGCAATCCGCCGGATGTGGGCAGGAAGCGGGCCCCTCGTCAGTGATGGGGAAGTCATCTTATTATCACGCCAGCCCAGCACGGACGAGTAACGCACCCAGCTCCGGATCGCGCCCCATGAAGTTCCTATAAAGCTCATCGGGAGGCGCCGAGTTACCTTTACTTAGGATGTGCTCGCGAAAATCTGCACCCGTTTCAGCATTTAATATTCCTTCTTTTTGGAATCGTGTAAAAGCATCGGCATCAAGCACCTCCGCCCACTTGTAGGAGTAGTAGCCGGCTGCGTAACTGGTAGGCGATGAAAACAGATGGTTAAACCGGCGTGCCATGCTTGGTCCTTCGCTAGCCAGCGGCGTTTTATAACCTTCAAGGATCTCGCGGTCGCACTCATCAAGATCACGGTTTATGTATTTCGCCGGCTCAATGTGTAAATCAAGGTCAAGCTTACCGAGCGCAAGCTGACGCATGTAGACAGTCGCGGACATGTAGTTCCGTGCTGCGATCATTTTCTCATAGAGCTCTTCTGGAATTAATTCGCCAGTCTCGTGGTGACAGGCAAAAAGATCTAAACTCTCACGATCCCAGCAGAAATTTTCCATGATCTGGGACGGCAGCTCTACAAAGTCCCACGGCACGTTCGTTCCAGAGAGAGATTTGACAGTCACGTTCCCTAGAAGGTGGTGCAATAAGTGGCCAAACTCGTGGAAAATTGTCTCCACTTCGTAGTGCGTCATAAGCGCAGGCTTATCGCCAATAGGCTTGGTCATGTTACCCACCATGAGTCCGAGATGCGGCTCACGTGGAGTTTTGCCGTCAGCCGGCATTCCTGTCTCGAATGAATTCATCCAGGCCCCGCCGCGTTTACTCTGGCGAGGATGCCAGTCGGCATAGAACGAACCCAACATCTCATCTGTTTTTGAATCAAATAAATCATAAAACCGGCATTCCGGGTGCCATGTCTGAACATCACCACCGTTTTCCGTAGTATCCTTTTCCTCGATACGGACACCAAAGATCTTAGAAACGATGCCAAACATGCCATCCATCACACTCTTTAGCGGAAAGTATGGGCGTAATTCCTCATCATCAAAATCATACTCTGCCTTACGACGCTTTTCCGCCCAATAGCTAATTTCCCATGGTTCAAGAGGCACAGCATCACCACTTGTCTGATCAGCTTTCCAAGCCTGTAGTTCATGTGAATCATTGTTAAACTGATCAACAATCTTGTTGTGCAAATCACTAGTAAAATTCTGAGCAGTAGTGCCACTACCTGCCATGCGGCGTTCTAGTGTAAGGTCAGCAAAATTTGCAAATCCTAGTAGTTCTGCTTTTTCTTGGCGCAGTTTAAGTATTTCCCAAATAAGGTTAGTGTTGTCGTATTCACCACCATAACCAACAGTGCAACTGGCTTCCCAGACATCCTTACGCAGAGATGCGTTTTCGGCATGTTGCATGACTGGCATCATCGATGGCTGCTGAAGAGTGAAAAGCCACTTGCCATCATGCCCTTTAGCCTTGGCGTCCTCAGCAGCAGCGGCTACTGCGGAACTCGGCAGCCCAGCAAGTCGTGACTTATCATCTACTATAAGCTCCCATGCATTGGTCGAATCCAAAACGTTTTCACTATATTTCTGAGTGGCCTCAGATAGCCGACTTTGGATCTCAGCGATGCGGTTCTTTTTGTCATTCGGCAGATCAGCTCCCGATTGAATGAAGTCCGCGCACGTTTCTTCCACAAATCGCTTACGGGTAGGATCAAGGTTTGCCGCCGCTGGAGAATCAACAAATACTTTCAGTTTTTTCCATATCTTATCATCCAGCGGTATCGATGAATAAAACGAAGTCACGCGCGGCAGCACCGCATTCAGCCCAGCACGTAAATCATCACTATTCACAACTGAGTCAAGATGGTTTATCCTACCCCATGCACGGTCAAGATCTTCGGTGGCGATTTCCAAAGCAGCAAATGTGTTTGAATACGTCACGGCGACATCGTCGAGCTGACGAATGGCATCTAGGTTTTTATTGGAGGTCTCAAGCGCTGTATCAATATCTGGCTCAATGTGATCAGGAGTCAAAGATTCCCACTTGATATGGTAGTCAGCCGCTATAAAAGGATGGTGGCTCATGGTTTTATTCTAATGTAATATTTGGCAGGGTAGTCTCAAAACATTTTGCTTCACGGTTTTTACGCACATAACCTGCGGGGAAAATACGCCCATTCATTGCAATGTAAACTCCTTCATCAAGAGCATTCACCGCTCCAGTTGCAAAACCAATATTAAACACTGCATCTGTCTCGCGAAAACGCGCAGGCGCCATAGCTCCGGTGAGCACTATTGTCTTTTCTTTGACACCTATTAAAGCCTCTGCTGTCTCTGCCATAGTATCTGTCCCATGGGTGATGAGTATGGTCTTCTGCTTAGCCTGAGAGCAGGCTTCACGTATCAATTCACGATCAGATGCCGTCATTTCAAGGCTGTCTTTACGCATCAACGGAAGTAGCTCGTAATCAAAATTCACCAATGATCCCTCATAAACATGCGGCACAGTGGGGTCACCTACTTCATATTCAGAGCTCGCATCAAAGTAGGCCTTGTCGATGGTTCCGCCGACAGTAATCACAAGAAGATCCATGATAAATTACTTGGTTAAAAAGAACGACTTTTGCTTGTCACTGACAGGCATACCTAAAAAACCCATCACTTCCAACATATCCTCCCAGAGCTTGCGCTTCTCCGAAGTCGCTTCGTTGTGGAGGATATATGACGGATGATAGGTAACACGAAGTGCTATACCATGGAACGTGTGAAAACTGCCTCGCATTTTTGCAACGGCAAGATCACAACCTAACAAAGCATGTGCTGCAGTGCCGCCAAGGGCAATAATCACCTTAGGCTCAACGATACTCACTTCTTGCTCGATAAAGGGCATGCATGAGGCCATCTCATCCTTGGTCGGCTTCCGGTTATTTGTCGTCTGATTTGACATAGCAGGACGAAACTTGACGATGTTAGAAAGATAGCATTGCTTACGATCTAAACCCATAGCTCGGAGAATATTATCGAGCTTTTGGCCTGCTTTACCAACAAATGGCTCACGTAGACGCTCTTCATCGAATCCTGGGGCTTCACCAACCAGCATGACATCTGCTTCTGGGTTACCGGTAGAAAAAACCATGGTCTGTCTCAGGCTGCCAAGGTCACGGGCAGGTTTCCATTTTTCAGCTTGCTGGCGTAAATTCTCAATTTTCTCCCGTGCATTGCCTCCGCTGACCGTTAACGCCGATGCGGCAAGGGTGGCGGGTTCCACAGGCGTCTCGGAGAATTTAACTTCACTTTTGCTTTCAGGCTGACGCACAGGCAAGCTCTGGGCCTCTTTTTCGACCACTGCTGCATTTCCAGCCCGAGCACGCATATAGAATTCACGCAGAATCAATCGGGCATCATCATCCACACTCACATGGGTTTGCCCCATCGCCTGGAGTTGGCGGAGATAACTTACCAGTGGTTCTGCAGATATTGACATGACCTATGAAAACCACAGGCAGAACAGAACAGCACGTACAAAATGAATGCACAATGGAGACTTCAAATGTTTCATCCATTTCATGAGCTGAGGTCTACTGATTATGAGATAGTATTTGGTCGTTTTTCACTCACAGAGTCTGATGCTGCTCGCTGTCAGCAGCCACTTAAATCAAGCCGGGTTCCTCAAATGAGCTTTTTAAGCTCGGAGAACGCCAAGTAAACATCTCAAGCACCACTCCCTGCAAAGGCTAATGTAGACTTTGTTTACAGCAAAAATTGTAATCCCACGAGTTAGTATCAAGGCTGATACAAAGGATTCCATTTTCGCTTTGCATTTGTAGTGCCAAGTAGAGACAATCCCACCCATGAAATTACTTACTAACCACAAATCACGCTTTATCAAAAGCTGTGCCATTTTTACCGCCACTTTGGTTTTGATTATCTCATCATTTCCTGTTGCTGCGGCATACCGTCCGCCTGATCTCGAAAAAGAGCTTTTTGCCGCTACGGATATCAAATTAAATAAATTTGATCGTGCAGGGCTAGTCGGCGCTCTCGTCAGTGTGGCACGCGATTTCAACAAGGAGGATAATAACGTAGAATTCAACACTCGGTCATATGCGCTCGCCATTGCGGCCCGAATCGATAAAGACAACAGCAAGGTTAAGGATATTCTCAAACAGCTAAAGGAATCTGGGAAATCACTCAAAGAAGAAAATGCTGCCGTTGAGAAATCGGCACGCCGGCTGTATTCAGGGATCCGCGCACTGATGCGAAAGAAAGACAACGCCTCCAATCTAAAATGCGCTGCATACTGCGTAGATATCGCCCTGATGTTCAACCCCGATGGGGCAAACACCACAAAATTCAAGGAGCTGGCCACCAATCTAAAAGAAAACGGACACAAAGTAAGCTGGAAAGGAATACTCAAATCTCCCATCTCCCATGATACATCACCTTACGGTTCCAGAAATAAGTTCACCAAAGTAGAGCGCTTAATGCCAGGTGGCGACGCTAAGGAATTTGCACTTAAACAATCACGTGTCATTGGCCTCTCCGTGCGCCAATTACCCAACGGAAAACATGCAGGAGCAGCCAGCGCAGTGATCATCACCGCCTTGGAAGAAGAAGACCAAGAGGACCTACTCTTCAAATTTGATCAAAATGTGGGCAAAATGATGGCCGGTTCACTTGAGGATATCATCAAGTTCATGCGAGTGCGCCACAGCAAAGCGATAGTTCCAACTGGTTACCTAGTGGACATCACACTGGGGGATAAAAATGGCCTTGTAGACGGCCCGTCTGCTGGAACTGCATTCGCTCTGGTCATCGACTCTTTATTTACTGGCGATAAGATTGATCCCAAATACGCATGCACAGGCACTATGAGCGCCGACGGTCAAACCGGAGTTATTGGTGGCGTTGCGGGAAAAATTAGAGGCGCAATCAACAAAGACTGCACGATTGTTGGTATTCCTCTCGCCAATGCCAAAGGTGTTTGGGATTCCTTTTTACTAGATGGCATAGGCTCACTACTGAAGATCAATGTCTTCACTCAGAAAAATTTTAAGGAGGCTCACAATCTCTCCCGAATGGAGAAGGCGTCTGACCTCGTTGACTCTATCGCTATCTATGAGCAAGTTGCAAATCTAGTCAGCGAAAAAGGCAAGGATAGCTTGAAGCACCCAGAGGTTAAGAAAAAACTCGAGTCCGTTCTTGAGAAATCACCAAACCATCTTTGCGCCAAGGTGCTGCTAGATTTTGCCAACGGCAAGCACGTTAGAACCTTATCCTTGCGTGGTTCATTTGATGAAATCAATATGGAACTGGCAGCATTTGGGCGAGGTCTCGGCGAGGGTAGTAGCCAGTCTGCCAAAGAATCTGTCGAGCACCTGAATGAAATCCAAGATATGATCGATAGCCGCGTTCAACCCTATCTCAAAGAATCCATGATTCTGGTCACTGCTATTAGAAATGGTAAATCTGATGGTGAAGAGCTTAAAGACTTTAGTAAACGTATTGGTAATTTGTTCCGTAATGCCATCAGAGCAAAAAAGAAGATCATGGAAGATCCAAAAATAGTCGAGGAAATGACCCTCTGATTACCATAACAATATTTACGCACCTCTTCAGGGCATAAAATAGCCCAATACCGCAACGATACATCAACCCTCTACATGACTAAATTCAATGAATGACGGATTTCGCCGCTTCCTAGTTCTGTTAGCAGTCTTTTGCTTCGCCTTTCTTGTAGTCTTCGTGGTGCGCAAGATTCAAGGTGGTGATAGCCTGATAGACATTCTGCCAAGCAGCGCGTCCGAAAACGGATTTGAAAGTCACCAACACACTCTGCGGAACAAGCCGTCGATGAATCTTAAGGATGTCGAGGTGCTTGCCGCTATCAATGCAGAGAGCGCCGCCCTCGTCAGGGCCGTTGTGCCCTCCGTCGTCAGTATCGACACCACGGGCATTCGTCGGGAGCGTATCCGTGACCTCTACGGCCGCACTTGGGTGCAGCCACGCGCCGTGCAAGGCCAAGGCTCAGGTGTCATCGTTACTGAGGAAGGACACGTGTTAACAAATCATCACGTCATTCAAGGCACACCACGTATCCGATTAACCATGCACGATGGCTCAATTCACTCTGCACAGGTGATAGGCACTGATCCAGCTGTGGATATCGCCGTGCTGAAGATCGACAGCAAGGGCCCATTCATCCCTTTAAAATTTGGTGAGTCTTCCAAAATTGAAGTAGGTAACACCGTCTTCGCAATCGGTAGTCCGTTCGGACTCGGAACCTCGGTAACGGAAGGAAAAATCTCTGCGAAGAAGCGACCGTTTTCAGATAGTCAGGTAGATCTCCTACAGACTTCAGCCGCAATCAATCCAGGCAACTCTGGTGGGCCGTTGATTAATATTCTAGGAGAAATTGTTGGTATCAACTCGCGCATTTACTCGACGAACCGTGACAGCCCTGGCTTCCAGGGTATCGGCTTCGCCATTCCATCCAATGCCGCCTTTAAGACCATGAAAGATATCTTAGATCGTGGTCGCCCAGTGAGAGGTTTTCTCGGCATGGCTATGGAGGACCTCGATCCCATGACGCGCAAACAATTTGGCTATAATGAACGCGCAGGCGCACGAGTCACCGCGATTGTTCCAAATTCTCCAGCCATGCAGGCTGGTTTAAAAAAAGATGATATCGTTATCCGCTACCAAGGGAAAAAAATACCCAGCATGAGACGCCTGATCTTCTTGATTCAGCAGAGCAAGGTAGGTGACGACGTCGCCATCGATATTTGGCGCGCTGGAGTCAAACTCAACCTAACAGCAACAATAGGCGAGATGGATGATTTCAACAACGAAACCTTAGAAACTGAGGAGGACAAAGTGCAAAAACGGCTCAATACTCAGGCAGTTCTAAGAGCTATAGGCATTGTTGTAAGCAACTCTACAAAGTTAGATAGCTCAACTCGCAGATATGGGGTAGTCATTACACGAGTAAACCCTGACAGCAATCTCAGAGGCAAACTGCTCATGGGAGATATTATACACGCCATTAATGGCGTGCGTGTTACCACAGCTGAGGATTTTCTTACGCGCCTCGCTGCATCTGCATCTGTACAGAATACAGAACTTATCATTCAGCGCGGAAAATCTACGCTACATATCACTATCTCACCAGTGCGTGAAGAATGATCACCTAACTGATGCCACCACTACTGTGGTGGCAGTGTTTGTGCCGGAGCTTCCGCTGCTTGTCCTCCTCTCTTGTTGCCCGCGTTCACCATCGTGCCGCCAAGGCTCTGAACATCGCGGCCAAGCCCTATAAAAGTATTACAGGAACTTAAGCCAAGAGCGCCAGCGACCAGAATGATTATATAGATTGATTTTGTCATACCCACATGGTGCCCTGAAGCAATGCGCAATTGCAACACACAATTTCATCATGTCCGGAATGAGAACACATCCAGCGCTTGCCAGTGAGCAGAAAGCAACTACATTGCCAACTATCAAACCCCTAGAATAACCACACACATCATGGCAGATTTTCTTACCGCGCTTCTCGTTATTTTCGTAGTTGTCATCATTTTCAACATCATCATCTTTGTTCACGAACTGGGGCATTTTCTTGCTGCACGCTGGCGCGGACTCGAAGTAGAGCGATTCCAAATCTGGTTCGGCAAGCCGATTTGGAAAAAAACCCACAATGGCGTGCAATACGGGCTCGGATGGATTCCTTTTGGTGGCTTCGTAGCGCTTCCCCAAATGGCCCCCATGGAAGCCATTGAAGGTGAAAACCATAGCGATAAACCACTGCCGCCCGCTAAGCCTATCGATAAAATTATTGTCGCCTTCGCAGGCCCTCTATTTTCATTTTTGCTAGCCGTGCTGACTGCCTTCGCCGTTTGGGGGGCTGGCAAACCATCTTTTAAGCTGGATAGCACCACTATAGGATACGTCGACGCCTCCAAGCCTGC
>JABHEX010000369.1 GCA_018676385.1 Akkermansiaceae bacterium | reverse complement strand
TGGTGCCTTGGCAGGTTTCGCCTTCAGCGTCAGGGTAGTTTTAAAGTTTGCCTCCTCATCGGCGATCTTACCAGCTTTCCAGATCCAAACAGGTTTAGCAGCGAAGGCTTGTATCGATAAAAGACCTATAAAAAATATACAAATGTAGCTCAATTTTTTCATGTGTGCATTACGTTTGCGCGGATGCAACTTATTACAATAAATTTTTTTAATTTAAACGCCACACTAAATGACGGATTCACCATGAACATATGATGATACTACTTTATGTAATAGGCGCAAATCACATAACAATTGCTCAATGCAATGACATGACCATTTTACCGTCAACCCACAGTGGGGTTACTTACGGTGACGGCGTCACTTTCAAACGCATGTATTTCATACTGGTCTCAGGAGTCGCTGGTATTTGTATGGCATCAAAAAGACTGCTAGAATTGGTCAGGATGGATCGTCCTGTGGTATTCCAGTTTTGCAAATTATCTGAAACCTCTGCATCATAAGTAATCCCTGATACATCTGAAGGTTTGGTGAATGATAGCTTTAGCAGCTGGCTATTGTTCATGTATGGCCTGGGAAGCATGTGAGAATCAAATAGTAATGGTGAAATTCCGATGGCATATTCTAACCCATTAGCTACACCATCTCCCTCAGCATCCATAAAAAAACCACCCGCTGTTGTAATGCCATGAATTGCGGTCCAGCCCGCGTAACCACTGAACGTGACTTCATCAAGATATGCGGCATCATCTCCATCGGTATCAGAGGAGTCTTTGGTGTAAGTCCAACAAAGGCTATTGGCTCCTGGTTTTAGGTTATAGCTATGCTGCTCCCAAGCCGTGGATCCTGATCTCGCGAGCACAGTGTCACCATTAAGAGCAAAGTAACAAAAGTCATAATCTTCCTCACTACTCACGCGCAACCAAAAGTTGATCGTTCCTGGTCCGTTAACAGTGATAGAAAACTCAGATAGTCCGTTATCACCAATACTACTGCTTTTTAAAGCGTCTGTGCCATCATGGGTGATTGATATCTCAAGATCCCAGAGTGCTGAATATGTTCGGAATCCAACACCTTTGCCCTCAAGCTCCGCTGCCGATAGTGTGCTGGGGCCATCAGTAACATTCACACTAACTGTGTGGAAATCTGAACCCGAGGGATTTTTAGCATGGACTCTGTAGCTATAAGTCCCCGATGTATTTGGCACCCACTCCACAAGACCTGTATGTTTGTCAATTGTCATTCCTGGTGGGTAGCCACCTGTGAGACTGAATACAGCAGGAAGATTTGCTACAGTTAACTGATGGCTAAACGTACTATTTGTGACTGCTTCAACACTAGTCAAACCGCTAATTATTGGGACAGCAAAATCATCTGTTAGTATTTTCCCAGTAGCCTGAGCTTTACGCAAAACGGCGCCAACTGCATTACTCAGTAGTATGGAGAAGGTTTCATCTTGCTCAGCTAGGGTGTCGCCGACTACAGGAACCGTAATGGTTTTTTCTACTTCTCCACTTGCAAAAACAACGGTCCCAACACTGCCTATGTAATCAACCCCTGAAATGGCACTCACGTTGCTGATTTGAAAATCTACACTTATATCATTTGCGCTCGGCTGAGATAACCATACGGTAAAGATCATGTTGCTTGTGCCGCTGTCACTTTCAAGCACTTCAGCATTATCTATGAGCAACGCGGGTGAATGATCTAATCCATCCAAAGTTGTCACACCGCTTCCTGATGGATCAAGCCAGTTGCTTAGCCGCGTCGATTCGGTGTTGTTTCCAGTCCAAGAATTGAACAATTTGCCATATGTGTCCTCGAGATCGTTTCCGCAGGCTGCGTTTCCGCCGTAGAGTTGACCGACAATGCGTCCATCGGAATCAAACAGAG
This sequence comes from Akkermansiaceae bacterium, assembly GCA_018676385.1. Lineage (GTDB taxonomy): Bacteria > Verrucomicrobiota > Verrucomicrobiia > Verrucomicrobiales > Akkermansiaceae > Oceaniferula. Next base: position 15,615 of record JABHEX010000369.1, on the reverse strand, counting down.
GCGAACCAGACGAGCCGCCTTCGGTAGTGCCGTAGTCCCAGTCATTGACGACCCAGTACTTACCGAGCTGACCCAGATCATCTGTATCTACGCTAACACGCTTTTCAGCCACGGCGGGATGATGAACACACACAGCCATAGTTGGAACTGTATTGCTACGGTTCCATCCTGCATAGTGGACATCGAAGCTAGCAGGGATCGGATCATCCAGCTCCACAAGACAAAAATCTGATGAATCATGAGAAGCTCTAAGAATGCTGCCGGTAGAAAATTGGCTCAAGTTACCATCGCCGACGGCCGCACTAGCAGCACTACTACGCGGGCGACACGTACTGTTCTGAAAATTGAAATAGCAAACGACTGAAGCCGCATTAGAAGAATTGATTCCGCAGTGATCAGCGGTAAGCAAATAGGGTTTTTTATTATTGTCAGTGTTGTTGATCAAAGCACCAGAACAGGCATCTACACCACCCAATGTGCAGGCTGCCACGGATCGAATTTGATCCTGATAAAAATCTAGTATTATCCCGAGCGGCTCGTTGATGTTAGAATCACCACTGCGGCAAATTGCGTCTACGTGACAGATGCCTGTGACATCTCCACCTATTTTTTGGCGCCCTGCATTCAAAAGATTTTTAGAGAATAATGGCCTGAATCCATGATTAATTGCTGCGATTTGCAGTGCCAGCTGATCACGCATTCCCACCGGCACGCTGGCACGAACAATCATCTGATCGCCCGCGAGAAGTGGCGTCCAGAGCTCACCGTGCTCATCATTATCGGCGTGCGTAAATGCGCGATATGGGCTATTTGCTTCTGGTCGGTGAATCTCAAGTTCCCCGCCATTCGGCATGTAGTATTTTTTGAAACCAATATTGAGAGAACTGGCACCTGGTGAGCATATTTTCAGTTTCCAGATATCGCGATTACCTTGCCGTAACCATTCACCCGCGTTTTGTGGTGTAATATTGACTTCAATTGCCTTAGCAAATCTGTAGATTTCTTTATCTTTCTCCAGACGTTTGGCCTCGCGCAATAGCGGAGCATGGTCCAAATAACCCGTAACAAAATCCTTGGGCGTGAGGGTTGTGGCTGTTCTTGGTAATATTGTATTACTTAGGGTATGCGTGACTCTTCTCTCTGAATGAGAGGTCTTCTTTACTGTTTGTTCATCGCTGTTTAGTGCTTCAGGAATGATGCTAAAAGCGATCATTCCTAATAAGATGCAGAGAATGAATAATAGTTTGGATTGATTAGTTGCGACTGACACGTGTATTGATGGAACTACATAATCAAATTGAATCTATAGATAGAAATAAGTAGTGCAAAGATTTTATACGCCACATGGTTGATGAAAAACTCAAGATAACTGCTGGGAGACAAACCTCATGGTGCTCACCACGAACTAATTTGTCCTCTAGATTTAAATAAAAAATCCGAAGTGACTTCTGATCGCACTGCTGTGAGCTACATCACACAAGAGAGACTTGTCCGCAATGGATATCTACGATGATCAATTCACTAGAATTTTTTGGCTAGGATGCCACGCCATATCCATGCCGCCATATCCATGCAGTTGAAAAGACAACAAATTGATGAACAACTCTCGAAGACTAGCGGCGGCGTCTAAATAACGACATAAGCCCGAGACCGATCAAGGCCAGTGAGTTAGGTTCTGGGACTTGAGTGACTACTATGTTGTCAAATGCACCACCTGTCCATTTAATGCTGGCCGATAGCTGAAGCTTACTCAAACCACTGGCATTATCATCACGGAATACAAGCCCACTTCCGTTCGTCATGCTAGCGCCGTTCAGCTTGATGTCATAACTACCTACGCCAATCTCGATCGCTACATTCTTCATCAAACTTGCATTCCAGTGGGTATTATTGTTACCGCTCAAATCGTTGGCACTTCCTATTAGTGTCCAACTACCTTTGGAATCAAAGTAGCCTACCTGCTTGACACTGCCAGAGTTGACAAACCCAACTTGGAAGAGCCGGTTACCGCTACTATCAATCCCCGTCATGTAGGTTGTTCTAGTGCCACTATCAGTTGAGACGATACCATAATCAAATGAGACGCTGATCGGATTGGACAAAGTAAGGGAGCTAGTAAGGTTGGCTGTGACCACGGCGGTATTTGCGGCCATAGTGCCGTCAGTGTTGATTCCTAATCGCAAAGCTTTGTTGGACACATCAGCCCCACCATTGGTTTGGATCATTTTGTGGGTTTTACTCGTGGGGGTGGCCTGGGACTGATCAACAGTCCACGTACCTGTCGCTGTTCCTGCATTCAAGTTTCCAGCAGTGATTTGAGCACCAAAACCAATTGAGCCACCTAAATTAGTGACAACAGTACCATCAAAGTTAGATGAAAAATATGTAGTCGCCGCGTTAGTGGTAACGCCTGTAAGCAGAGCGTAAGCAGCGATTATTGTAGATATCGATTTAATAGTCATTTGTCTTGTTGTAATGATATTATTAGACTGTTTTTCACAAATCAATTAATTATATCTCAATGCGGCTTGGTGCGTCACACGCTATGCCAACATATGTACAACTCAATCAGTAAAAGTTATTAATTTTACTTCCATTTTAGGAAAGTCTGCATGCACCGCAAAATCAAGTAGTTTGCTTAATCCCTCTGAATATATCCTGTAGCTGGCATATTTGTTAACGGCTATTAAAGGTGATCTAGCCAACCATAGTTTGGTTATTGATCATTTCGAACCATAGAACCACATGCATGTGTTCTACTATCTGCCAATGGTCCGGACGACTACATCAGATAAAAAATTCCTAGCTAGAGGCACAATCGGCATGATGAAAAGTCAATTTCTAGGCAAAAACGAAAAAAGTTTTATATAAAATTAATTAAAAAACCCCGAAAAATAGGGGCTTTCCTCACAAAAATACTAAAAAGGTTAAGTAATCTTAAATTTTATGGTTGCTAAAATTAAATTTTTTATAATAATAGGCTTTGTTATGAAAATACTAGCCCTCAATTCCATCATTTTCGTTCTCATTGCAGCCCATGCTGTGGCGCAACAGAGCGATATCGAATTCCTCCGTGCCCGTGCTGATGCACATGAGCAGAAAATTAGTCAGCTCGAGAGAGAGTTGAATGAACTCAAAGCGCAATACGCTAAAAAGAAGCATCCCAAGGCGGTGCCAGTTGCAGCAGGCTCTTCAGCTAAGTCGGGAGAATACATCGTCAAACTAGGTGATATGCTAGGACGCATTGCCAATCGCCACAACACCACCGTTGCTGCCATCAAGAAAGCGAATGGCCTCATTAACGATAATATTCGTATTGGCCAGAAATTGAATATTCCCGGAGCAGAGGACACGCTTCACGCTGAACCGGTTTCGCAGACGCCTCAGGTGCAAAAAAATGATGCGCCAAAAAGCCCATTAACCCACGTGGTCAAGAGCGGTGAGACATTTTATTCCATCGCGCGCCAGCACAACGTGAGCATTAGTCACTTAATGAAGGCCAACCCTAATGTGAGAGCTACAAGTATGCGTGTGGGTCAGCAGTTGTCAATTATGACGGGGGGGCGTATGGCGGCTAAAATGGATGGTAAGTCCGTTGCCCGCGGCACAGCCAGCAAGCCCAAGTCACTGCCAAAGCCAAAAGGAAATACCAATATGGCAAAGCATAACGATCTGCCTAAACCAAAGTTCACTGCGGCCAAGGATCTAGCGCGCAATGCACCAGCCAGTCGCAAGTCTGTGAGTGAGCCCGCAATCCGCACCGTTACCGTGCACAAACAAATCACTTATGGTCAACTCGCCAGCAAACACGGCGCAAGCACTAGTCAGCTAAACGAGCTGAACGGACTCAGCCTAAGTAAGAGCACCATGTTAGCTATTGGTTCTGAACTTTATGTGCCGAAAGACTAATTACGAAAAGTTTGATAGTGCCAAGAAGGCACAATTATTTCTCATAAACTGAGAACATAACGACGAAAAAGGGTTGGGCGTTCAGCGGTGTTAAAGCTGCTGGGCGCTCTCTCGTTTTTTGCTTAGATGCTCTCAAGTGTTAGGTGAGCATGGAGTTGTATCGATTGTTAATCGATCCCACGTGTAGCCAGCTTCATCTCAAAACCTATTTTAAAGCATCAGGCTCTCGATCAATAGGCCTCAGAGAAACATTTAGCAGTATTTCCTCTGTTTTTGCCGCTTTCTGTATGAAGTCGGCTGCTTCCTTGGAGACCTGCTCTCCTCTATCGGTATAGTATTTGGTGACACAATTCACCACAAGAGTGAACTTGATCTTTGGATTATCCTTGGAAGCTACTATGAGGGAGTATGGGGCTACCCGAGCTCCTCCCAGAAATGGCCAGTGACGACCAAGCCTCGCACCCTCGCCGATTCCAGCAAAAGTGAACGACTTGTCTAAATGTTTCCATAGGGTGGGAGACTGCTCAAGAATCGGCTTAATTGTCGCAAAACTGACACTGCCTTCGGCTAGGCATGTACTGGGTAGACAAAGTAGCATTGATATGACGATAGATTTCATAATATGGCGTGATTGTGTGGTTTGTAATTTGTTTTGCGTGGAGTATCCCAACCGAGATGTTTCATAGATTAGATAGGGTGAGAAAGATGATTGATCTGGGGATTGGCTGATTTGCTTGGCTGCTATTACTCCATGATTTCTTTTATCATCTTGCCCGTGGCTGTGTTCCAGATGCGGTGACGATGCCTCCGACCTGACGTATCAACATTAGCTCTAGTCACGACAAATTTTCCATCAAGAGAAAGCGCCCAATCTTGCGCCTGGATTTTCACAGTCTCCCCACCTGTTTTTACGTCCAGTATTCGGACAAATGGCGTGTCGTCCTCAACCGTCTCTACCATTCCGTCGGCAGGAAATGTCAGATAATGACCCTCGGACGTCACAGGCAGGGTCTTGATCTTCTTGCGCTGCTGAACATCCCAAAGTGTCACCGGAGAATTACCGCTCGCGGATGCCAGCACCTTGCCATCTGGTGAGAATGCCAGAAATGGTCTCCAGTTCACCGCTGACCTCGGTTTCGGCGGTTTTTTAAGCTGCGACATAGTCGCTAGTAGATTTGCCGTTTGGGTATCGCGCAGTTCGATGGACCCGTTCTGCTTGCCGGCGGCATACATCTTGCCGTCAGTTGAAAATACGCTGTATCCACCAACAGACACGTTGAATGCCATCAGGTGGTTTGAGGCTGTGGCCGCGCCCATTTGAGCGTTAGCCACCTTACCTTTCACGGGCTTGAGTGCCGATCCGTAATCGTCCGCGGCGGCGGAACTCAACAAGGCACAGGCTGAAAGAAAAGTGAGGACGGAGACAGTTGTTGATTTGTTATTTCTTATGGGGTTGCTAAGCATTTACTTTTTGATGTGCATCCGGGAACCTTAAAGATACGAAAAAATACTATAATGAACATAGCCTGACTGGTGTGTCGCAGTTGGAAAATGGTCAAATCACAAGAATGCTAAAGACGTAGCTGCTGCTTATGTCAGTTAAACAGCATATAAAATGATAATAAGGAAATACTCTATTTAGATCAGATGGCTTAAAAAAAAGCCCTCCAACTCGTAATGAGAAGGAGGGCTGAAACGAATGAAACAACTAGATTTTACTGACAAGCCTCGCACTCTTCACCATTCATCATGGCTTCGATACTACAGGCGTTTTTCTCGGCTTGGGTGTATTCCTTTTTCTGGCTGGCCTGTTTAACGTCGATGGTTGATTTCTCGATGTTGCTGGCTTGCAGGGTGCGCAGGTAGTAGGTGGTTTTGAGGCCGGTATGCCAGGCGTGGCGATACATGTGAGACAGAGTCTTCATGTCAGGCTCAGCGAGGAAGAGGTTCACAGATTGTGACTGGTCTATCCATTTCTGGCGCCGGGCGGCGGCGTCAATGATAGCGTTGTAGCCAACACCGAACACAGTCTGGTGCTTCTCCTTGAGGTGCTCTGGCATGTCCTCGATGTCGGTGAGCTCACCATCGAAGTACTTGAGCTGGTCGAGCATTTCTTGGTTCCAGAGGCCTTCTTTCTTGAGATCGTTGACGAGGTGGCGGTTGAGCACAATGAAATCACCAGAGAGGTTCGACTTCACATAGAGGTTCTTATAGTTAGGCTCAATACACGGAGTGGTCCCCATGATGTTAGAGATAGTTGCGGTCGGAGCGATGGCTAATACGTTCGAGTTACGCATGCCGTGCTTGGCGATCTTCTCACGCAAGTGTGTCCAGTCCATCTTTGCACCACGTGGCACATTAATTTTTACTCCGCGCTCGTCTTCTAACAAATCAACGCTGTCCTGTGGCATTAGGCCACGTGACCACTTTGAGCCTTCATAGCTGGAATACGGTCCATGCTCCTTGGATAGCTCGCTGGATGCATTGTAAGCGTAGTAGGCGATGGCTTCCATGAATTCATCGTTGAAGTCGACTGCAGCATCTGACGCAAAGGCGAGGCCCTTCTTATACAGTGCGTTTTGCAAGCCCATGACGCCCATACCGATCGGGCGGTGGCGAGAGTTTGCAGTTTTGGCGGCTTCGGTCGGGTAGAAGTTGATATCAATGACGTTGTCCAGCGCGCGGATGGCTACGGTAATCGTCTCCTTAAGCATCTCATGATCGAGTGAACCATCGGAAGTGATGTGGGTATCGAGCACCACGGATCCGAGGTTACACACCGCAGTTTCCTCATCGGAGGTATTGAGGGTGATCTCGGTGCATAGGTTCGAAGAATGCACGACACCGCAATGATCTTGGGGTGAGCGCAGATTACAGGGATCTTTAAACGTAATCCATGGATGGCCTGTTTCAAAGATCATCTTGAGCATGCCTTTCCACAGTTCAATGGCGGGCACTTTACGGGTCCAAATTTTTCCTTCTGCAGCTTTTGCTTCGTATTCCTCGTAGCGGAGTTCGAAGGCTTTGCCGTAGAGGTCGTGGAGGTCTGGCGTTTCGTTGGTGCGGAAAAGCGACCAGTCTTGGCGGGCCTCCATACGCTTCATAAACAGATCGGGAATCCAATTGGCAGTATTCATGTCGTGACACCGGCGACGCTCATCACCAGTGTTTTTACGAAGCTCGAGGAAGTCCTCGATATCGTTGTGCCAGCTTTCGAGGTAAGCACATCCGGAGCCGCGGCGCTTGCCACCTTGGTTGACGGCGACAAGTTGGTCGTTGTGCAGTTTAAGAAATGGAATGATACCTTGGGACTCACCATTGGTGCCCTGAATGTAGCCGCCGGTGCCGCGGACTGCCGTCCATGATCCACCGAGGCCACCTGCCCATTTACTAAGGTAAGCGTTGTCGGCGATGCCACGCTGCATGATGCTTTCGATGCTGTCGTCTACCTTATAGAGGTAGCAGGATGAAAGCTGAGAGTGCAGGGTGCCAGAGTTGAACAATGTAGGTGTGCTGGAACAGAAACGGCGACCTTTGTAGAGTGAGTAGAGTCGAATCACCCAGTCCTCACGGTCTTCCTCTTCAGCACGGAATAGCCCCATTGAAACACGCATCCAGAAGAACTGGGGCGTCTCAAGGCGACGTTGCTTATCACCCGTTTTATCAACAATGAGATAACGATCGTAGAGCGTCTGCACGCCGAGGTAATCGAAGTCGAGGTCTGCTGTCGGGTCGAGAGCGGCGGCGAGCTTATCGACGTCATACTGGGCAACGACGTCTGGCGATATCCGTTTGATCTTCACTCCGTGAGCGAGGTATTTCTTAAAGGATCGCTGATGGGCAATCTTGAGAGCACGAATACCATCAGTGAGGATATTCCAATCGAGCACTTCCTCATAGATAAATGTGAGCAGGATACGTCCCGCGAACTTGGCGAAGTCGGCATCACGTTCGATCAGTGACTTGGCATTGAGAATGATCGTGGCGGTAAGGTCCTCGCGAGTGATTTCCGCGCCAATGGAACGGCGCAGCTCTTGCTCAATCTCTTGTTCGCTCAGGCAGAGATCTAGGCCAATGGAACTGAAGGCGATACGTTTCTTAAGTTCGGTTCCATCCCAGAACTGGGTGTCGCCATCGGGCATGGTTACCACCACCATAGATTCCTGGTTCGGATCCTCCTCTGGTGCTTCATCGAGGCGCATCTGGGCGCGCTTGGCACGGTAGAGAATGTAGGCCTCGGCCGCCTTGAAGTATCCTTGACGCATGAGCTCCTCCTGCACGATATCTTGTACATTTTCGATATGGGCAAAAGCGGAGTCGCCATTACGGATGGTATCGGTTACAGCATGGGCGACCTTCACAGCAGCCTCCGGGTCCTCTTTGATCGAAAGAAAGGCTTTTCTGACAGCTATTTCGATTTTTGTCTGTGACCACGGCACCACATTACCACTGCGACGGATCAAGCGCACGGGCATCTGCTGGGGCTCATCGGAAACGATGACTTCACCATTTTTCTCTAGCGAACGGGAAAAGACGAGTGACTTGGCAACGTCATGCGCATCGTTTTCAATCAGAGCTTTTTCAATGAGTAAGTAGAGATCATTATGAGAAAGGCGGATTTGACCGACGGCAGCCACCTGATCGGTGAGCGACTTAGAAACACTCTGGGCAACATTAGAAACAAAGGTGCGATTCTCATCACTGAAAATACTGTCTTCCTTCTGCTGACGAGAAAGTAAAAGATCAGTCAAAGCCGAGCCAATAGTGTCGGCAACCTTGGCAAGTGAAAGTTCCTCATCTTCGTCATTGCCATGGGTAACGATGATTTCGGGAACACGATCCGCGCTTGTGCTATCAAGTGATGAAGGCCAATCAAAACGGTCAGATGCTTCGGGTGTGGTTGCGCGGTCGGTAATAACTTTTTTTAGGGCGAGGTCCTCTTCGAGGCTGATAGATCTGTACATGGGAGCAATTTGTATGTATGGGGGTTATTGAATAAATGTAATGTGTATTCTAGCGGTTGGTTATGGTATTTATATGTTTTTACCGATGCTTCTAACGACAAGTTTATTATTTAGAACTGGAATATAGTGGGCGAAGCAAACGGAAATCGTCGCATTCTTAGAGATCATCATCATCGATGTTTCCTAAAGCGGTCGATTTTTGGTATTCCGTGACTCGGCCTTCAAAGAAGTTTTGCTCCTTCTTGATATCAATCATTTCAGCAAGCCATGGGAAAGGGTTCTTTACGTCGCCAACGAGCGGTTCGAGGCCACAAGTGGTGAGGCGGCGGTCAGCAATAAAGTCGATGTATTGATGAAAGTCCTCGATGTTTAGCCCCACAGCGGAGACGGGCAGACAGTCGCGAATAAAGTTTTTCTCTAGCTTAGTGGCTTCGCCCATCGTGTTACGGAGGTCTTCCTTGAACTCGTCCGTCCAAATCTCTGGATTTTCAATGCGGATTTCGTTGAGCAAGTTACGGAGTAGCTCAATATGGTTGGATTCATCACGTAATGTGTAGCGAAACATCTGTCCGATGCCTGGAAACTTATTCTGACGGTATAGGCTGAGTATCATACCAAACAGTCCATAGAACTGAGTGCCTTCCATGCATTGGCCAAAAATGAAGATGTTGCGTGCGAGCGCCTGTTTGTTTTCGATCAATGACATGTCCATATCACGACGTAATGAGCGGCTATTGGTGACTACAAAATCGGTTTTTTCTTGCACTGTTCGCACACCCTCAAAAATGGCTTCACACTCATGCGGGTTTAGCCCAAGCGATGATACCATATAAACTAGAGAATCGGCGTGAATGTTTTCCTCGTGCGCGTGCCTACGGAAAACAAGCTCGAGTTCTGGAGCCGAGACCAGCTCACAAATCACGTGAATCATGTTATCTCCAACGATTCCCTCGGCAGCAGAAAAATAACCAATACCCATCTTGATAATCCAGCGCTCGACATCTGAGATTTCATCTGAGCGCCATTGCTCAACATCTTTCTGCATGGGAATATCCTCTGGCTCCCAATGATTCGCACGCATATTTGAGTAGATTTCATAGGCCCACTCATATTTCAAAGGAGCCAGTCCAAAGCCGGGGATATGTTCACCACCGATGACTTTTTTCTTTGCCAGAATTGCATCGGCTTTTTCGGAGTTAAGAGGAATCGTGTGTTTATCAAGTGTTGCAATCATTTTGGGAATGTTGATTTAAGGGTTATTTTATCTATTTAAATATAGGGTGCTTTTGTGGCAGGGGTTATGTAGTGATTAATATGTTGATGACGCATTATAGATCATCGTCGTCGAATGAAGTATTGAGAGTGGATGAGGAAACAGCGGCAGCTTGTTTAGTAACTAGGTGAATTTGATCATCAAGCCAAGGGAATGGGCTGGCGGCATGGTGGAACTGGCGCGGCAGCTTACACGCGGCAAGGCGCTCGTCCGCAAGAAATTCTATATAAGTTTCTAGGGCATCTGGCTCGAGCCCAGCATCAGCAACTGGAAGCGCACTAATAAGCTCTTTTTCTAGATTCACGGCACCAACCATGTAGTCGATTAGCTCATCTTTGAAGTTATCTGTCCAAATATCTGGGTTCTCACTGACCATTTCTTGGAGTAACTGGTCGAAAAGGCTTAGGCGAAAAGTTGTATCACCTATAAGCTTGTTAAAGACCTTGCCTGTGCCAGGGAGTTTTCCTTGAGCTGCTAGTGAGAAAATCGATGCCCAGAGTGCGAAGCATTGAGTGCCCTCCATACATTGGTTGATAAGAAAGATATTGCGAGCCACTGCCTGTTTATTCTCTGTCTTGGTTGTATCGGTGTTACGATCGATAGGGCTGATTTTAGAGGCGGCGAACTGCTGTTTTGAGACGAAAGCGGGTATCGCGGCAAGCTCTGCGCATTCCATTGGGTTTATGGTCAATGAACCATGTAGATGCACAAGAACGTCGCTACGGGTATTTTCTTCATGAACGAACCGACCAAAGACGAGCTTTAATTCCGGGGCGGTAACAAGATCCCGCACAGTATAAATGCCGTGGGATTGGAATATTTCCTGCGATCTCGCAAAGGCACCAAGCGCGGTTTTGATAATTTTCTGGCACGACTCATCCAACAAACCGATCTGGGCGATATCCACCTTCAGATCCACTTCCGCCGGCTCCCAATGGGAATTTTTCATCTCCTTGTAGAGTTCGTAGGCCCAATTGTATTTCAACGGCAGAATGTTGAAAAACATCGAGTTACGACCGTTTATCACTTTTTTGGCGGCATATGCCTTCTCAGCCTTGTTACGGTCGAGAGTGAACGTGCGCTCACCCAATACGATATCTACTGTGTCTGCCATAATGTGAAAGAGATGGGTATAGTTAAAAGAATTATGAAGCAGATAAAATGGTGGAAAACAAAGAGAAATGGGTGTACTCTACTATGCTACAGTTGATATTTTGTGTGTTTTCTGGAGGTTCAGTTACATATTTAAATCACCTGCACAGTTGTCGTAGAATATCAGATAATTGATGATTTGGTCAATTAAATTTTGCTCATATAGTATCAACAAATTATTAACAATACAACATGTTGTGGTTTGGCGCAAATCAGATCATTTGTCTTTTTTTTCTTGTCGCACCGCTCCCCCTAGAGAAACGGGCGTTTACAAGCCGTTCTAACAGATTTCAATTGTTAGCATAGCATAGGAGTAGGGCTCAAAAAAAATACAATCTGTTAAGCTCGGTCGTGCTATTTGTGAAGATTTTAAAAAGTTTTAGCAATGTTAGATAAATCTAGCGTATCCAAGGCATAGCAAAGATCAAATTCCCCTTGGTTAGTGGATCTAAAAATTTATTTTCTTCCGAGCCAGCCTTTCATTTCCCCTTTTCTACTCGAAGGTATCCGGCGAGCATCACAATCTATGGAGTCATTGGCTATAATCATATTCGACAAAAATATTAGGGTAGAAAATCTGCAGCCTGCCACCCATCTGCACCAGCTATGTTTTAATTACAGTTGGGCATTGCATAGGTTCCTCTGATGTTGGTCGTATGTAAGCAGGCTTGAATTTGTCTGCCGTATGTAAACGCTTTGTAAAAAATCAGGCCAGCATCGCAAGGACCTCGTCAGGTGATTTCCCCTGCTCCCGAAGGTTCTTGATGCTAAGAGCATCATCGCGTTTGGCTAGGCGCTTGCCGTTTGTATCGAGAATAAGCCGATGATGGTGGTATCGAGGCTCAGGGAGATTTAATAAATTTTGAAGAATCCGGTGTATATGGGTAGATGGGAGAAGATCCTCACCACGAGTAACATCCGTAATTTCCTGATAGGCATCATCGACTACGACTGCCAGGTGATAAGAGGTGGTAATATCTTTGCGTGCGAGCACAACGTCACCCAGTAAATCGGGATCGACTACTACCTTACCATGCAATTGATCAGTAAAAAATAGACGCTCTGCGATGGGCCGAATGGCAACACTATTGAGACGCCAGCAGTGTGGATCTCCAGCATCTAGTCGAATTGCTTTTTCAGCCAATGATAGATTACGGCAGATGCCGGGGTAGAGTAAGCTCTCTTTGCCGTGTGGAGCGTTGGTCAGCGAATTAATCTCCTGCTGAATTTCTTTTCGCGTGCAGAAACATGGATAAACCGCATTCATCACTTTAAGTTTGTCTAGGGCATCGCTGTATGCAGACAAGCGATCGCTCTGGCGCAATGGACTGCCTGTTGACTCAATACCTAACCAATGAAGGTCTTGCTCGATTTCCTCGTAGTATTCCTCCCTGACACGGGTGGTATCGATGTCCTCGAAGCGAAGTAAAAAACGGCCTCCTGATTTTGATGCCACGTCACAGGCGTATTTGGCAGCATAGACATGGCCCAGGTGTAACTGACCTGTGGGTGATGGGGCAAACCGAGTGAGCACAAAACAATCAATAAATTCCAGATGCACATTACAACCCTGAAAAGTATTAATACAATTTTGTTGCAATAGTTGTTTCGTTGCATTAATGAGCAGTACGTTATGAGCAAGTCCATCATTCTCATCGCATTAACACTCTCAGTGCACTTGTCTCTGGTTACTGCACAAACCCGTCTCAAAGTCGCCAGTCTTCATCCACTAATTACTGATGTCGCAAGGAATGTGGCGGGACAACACGCAAAAGTTGTGCAACTCATTGACCCGCATGCTGACCCACATCATTTTCAGCCAACACCAAAGGCTTTACTCAGGGCAAGAGGAGCGCAAATCTACTTAGCGAGCGGTAAAAATCTTGAGTCTTATCTGAATAAGCTCAGAAGCACACTCGGCAAGAGCGCAACTGTAGTCGAAGTAGGCAGGACTATTCCATCACAAACGATCAGTGGCCGAGACAGCATGTATGTCTGTTGTCCAAGGCATTCGAAGGGCTCAATCGATCCTCACTGGTGGCATCGGGTGAGCAACATGCAAAAAGCGGCGCGTGTGATTGCCAAGGAATACTCCAAAATTGATCCTACTAATGCTGCGGCATATAAAGCAAATGCGGCTGAATATTCTAAGAAGCTATCGTCACTTCATTCATGGGTTAAACGTGAGGTCAGCCGTATTCCGCGAAAAAATCGTATTCTCAGCACAGCCCATGCTGCATTTGGCTATTTCTGCAACGAGTATGGATTTAAGGCTCTCCCTGTGATGGGTGTTACCTCTCAGCAAAGGACGAGTGCCACATATCAAGCAGAAGCTATCCGAGAAATCAGAAAAAATGGTGTCAAAGCGGTCTTTCCAGAGCAGCGAGCAAACCCAAAATCACTGAGGGTTATTGCAAAAGAATCGGGTGTAAAACTAGGAGGGGTATTGGTTGCCGACGGAGCAGCTAATTATCAACAAATGATGCGTAATAATGTAATCAAAATCGTCGCAGCACTGAGCCAGTAGCTGCTGTACTTTATTCGTTCACAAATCACTCGCATTCTACCAAATCTATGAGGGGTCTACCACCTATTCAAGCGCTGCTACTATTGATTATACTCTGTTGCCTCGGCGCTGTCGGTAGTCATTACATCGGGCTTGGAGTAGCCGACACCCCGACAGCAAAACCGTTAGGCCCTATGACTTCAGATGAAGTCATAGAGGCTGAAGTCGAACTCGTTTTCTCCTCTCCTCCTCACTCTTTCAGTTTGTCTCAACCACCTGTAAGCACTGGAGAACCTGATAAGGTATTGCTTGAATCATCAAACCTTAAAGAGAACCCTTGTTATGGTGATGTTAAAATCATGGCACACCGCATATCAACGTATTGGCTGAATGTTCGCTGGCAAAACGAGGCGGCGGAAAATACACAACATTTCGTACGGATCAATATTTCGCCAAACTACGGAAAAAGTCGTTCATTCACCTATTTCTCTGGTTCCAAGGAAATCGATGAAACATTTGATTATTCTACAGGAGGGAGTCGAAATGAGTAATTGTAAGCATGTTCATACTGAAGGGCAAACTCACCAATTGCTCGTCAATAATCTCGAAGTTGCCTATCGCTCAGATACTGTTCTGAAGGATATCAACTTATCAGCTCATTGCGGTAGCAGCCTCGCTCTTGTCGGTCCAAATGGGGCTGGGAAAAGCACCTTGCTCAAATCGATTGCCGGACTTATCGAGCCGAAAACGGGGCGTATCACATGGGCAGGTGAAGACAACGTGAAGTGCCGTGGAGGAGAGTTTGCCTACCTTCCACAGCACGAGAAAGTTAACTGGGATTTTCCAATTACTGTGCAAGGCGTTGTTGAAATGGGTCGGTATTCCCAGCTTGGGGCATGGGGAAAATTCACAAAAAAAGATGACCTCGCCATTGAGCGGGCACTTGATTTGATGGAGATGAATGGCGAGCTTGCGCAGCGCCAAATCAGCGAATTGTCAGGAGGTCAAAAACAACGGGCATTTATTGCGCGCGCAATCGCTCAAGAGGCTCACGTCTTACTTCTGGATGAGCCGTTTACAGGACTCGATCGTGAGCACACTGCCAACCTTAGCCGACTTTTGCGCAAGCTAACGAAAGAAAACCGGCTAGTGATCGCCTCACATCATGACATCAACACACTGACCGATACATTTGATCAGATTCTTTTGCTTAATCGCATTGTTATAGCGATGGGTGAATGCCGCGATACTCTGACGGAAGAAAATCTTAACCTCACATTTAAACACGCAAGTCATGTCTGATTTACTACAAATGTTAGATATGCCGTTTTTCCGCAGGGCACTAGCTGCGGCTGCACTGATTGGATTTACCAATGGCTTTGTCAGTGGGTTTGTCTTGCTTCGGCGCAGCTCACTCACATTGAGCGCGTTGAGCCATACACTGCTGCCCGGTATTGTTGTGGTTGTTCTTATAACTGGCGTTCTGAACCAAGCGGGTGCTTTCACAGGCGCCTTGTTAGCCTCATTAATAGTTGGAATCGCATCGATTACGGTCACTCGCTATACGCGGCTTCCACAAAGCACCGCTATTGCCATATTTTACACAGCTGCCGTAGCACTTGGAGTGATCTTGATTCCCTATGCACACACCTCTCAGAACCTAGAACAGTGGCTTTTTGGGACTATTCAAACCATGGGAGATACAGATCTAAAGGTCTTTTTTGGTATCGCCTGTTTCACGCTGATGAGCTCTACGTTATTCATGAGGCCGCTGTTGCTCACGCTTTTTGAACCCAATGTGGCAGCTGTCC
>JABHEX010000368.1 GCA_018676385.1 Akkermansiaceae bacterium | reverse complement strand
CCTTAAGCTTGCGTGAGTAGAGATGCAGCGGGTGTTCGAGCCAACGATGGAATAGCCCGGCGATGAAAACGGAAAAGACGGTGGCTAACAGCACTGCGGGGAACTGGTAGATCCAGGTGTTGGGGAAGTGCTTAAAATGCACCATGACTGCCCCGCCGAAGGTGATGTGCAGTAGGAAAAACGAGTAGGACAGCGGGCCTAGGTAATCGATCTTTAACCGTTTCACCCATTTCTCACTGAGTTGGGGAACATAGGCAACGATCAATGCAGTGCCCAAGGCCGTCCATGCGGCGTTGCTACTGACTGCCACGTATTGGCTGCGGAATGCAAGGCCTAACAAGATAAGAAAAACCCATCCCGGCAGCGACTTGTGTAATTTAAGATACACCGCCATGCCCATACCATAGAGCGCCATGTAGGTAAGAATGGTTGGCCCTTTATCCACCGTCAGTGGTGCCAACGCCCAGGCAAGCACCACCGCCACGCGCACCCACTGCTTGGAGTGCGAGAGCAAGGGAAACACCACAAGGATGGCGAGCACAAATTGCGCTTCAACTCCTAACGTCCAAAACACCGCGACATACCACTTCTCACCGACAAAATCCGCGTAGAGGAAAAAATTCGCCAATGTCCGCGACCAAGTAATCTGATCAAGATGCTGCCCATACCCCATGATCGGACTACCACAGGCAAATATAAAAATCTCAATGAGCGCCATCACCGCAAACGCAGGATACAAACGCACAAACCTGCTTAACAGAAATTTACCCGTGTCTGGATAGGTGAATTTTGACCACTGCAAGACCAGTGGGGTAATATATCCCGAGATACAGAAAAAAACATTCACCCCGAGATAGCCGAACACTAACAACCAGCTCAATCCGCTGTCATCATACCAGTTCAAATGGAACATACACACGCCAAATGCCGCGAACACTCGCAGAGCATCGAGATTGGAGAGTCGGGGTTTTTCCTGCGCCATGGTCTGATCAGTGAAAGTCTGCAATTTCCGCGAGAGGTTTTTTAGTAATCTCGGGCACCTCACAGCCAGCGGCGGGATAACCCACCACTAACAGGAGAAATGGTTTTTCCGTAGCAGGCCGACCGAGAATTTCGTTTAAAAACCGCATCGGACTAGGAGTATGCGTCAGTGTTACCAGCCCGGCGTTGTGTAAGGACGCGATCAGAAACCCCGCAGCGATACCCACCGATTCCTTCGGGTAATACGTCTTTGTCTCCACACCACGGCGGTCGAGAGTTTTTGACTTCTGAAAAATGGCGATGAGTGCCGGAGCGGTTTCGAGGAAGGGCTTTTCGGCATCGGTGCCAAGGTGACCGAGCACGTCGAGCCAGTCATCCGGAGCACGTCCACCGTAGAACTCCCTCTCCTCTTCCTCCGCCGCCTCACGGATTTTTCGTTTAATCCCCTGATCCCTAACAACAGAAAAATGCCATGGCTGCAGATTGGCCCCATTCGGTGCCGTGCCCGCAGCCAACAAGCAGTCCTCAATCACTCCGTCAGGGATCGGATCGGACGAAAAATCACGCACGGTCCGCCGGTTCTTGATCGACTGATAGAAATCCCGAGCCCGCGACTGCATCTCATCCTCGGGAAGACGATCAAACTCAAGCGGATGAAATTCTGCCATGCATCAAGATTGACCACAGCATAGCAGGCTGACAATACGAAATACTAAGGTGGGTGAAATCGTGAGTGGATAACACCGCGGACTGCGACGACATCCCCTGTCCTTTAGACATATTTTTTCAACCTCCTACCAGCCTAGGTAAAGGGCTCTGCCCGCATACCCAGGTCTTCAACCGGAACAGGGTGTTCTCTGAAAGAGGTCAACCCTCAGTACATAAAAAAACCCCACGCCCCGGTGACGGGGAATGGGGTTGAAATGATGGTTGGTTCTCCGAGGCCGGGTTACTTGCGGCGTTCATTTGGCAACCACGGAAGATCCTAAAGAGGTTTGTCTTTGCTCATATTCTCCAAAGTAAGGAGGATGATTTGATCTTTGGCCAAGCTGTATCTCACTCGATAAGGGAACCGTTTAAGAAGAAATTTCCGCACAGGTGGTTCGCTGGTCATCGGCGAAGCTTCAGGAAAATCTGCCAGATGCTTCTCCATTGCTTCAAGTTCATCCAAAATATCCCCCGCCAAGTTCGAATCTATTCCGGCGTAATAGGCAACCGCATCTTCAAGATCAGTCCAGAACTGATGTGACTGCCTAAAGTGCATGCTTTTTTCTCAAGTCAGCCATGACTTCCCGGGAGTCGTAAGTTTCCATGTCCCCAGACAAGACGGCATCATGGATTTTTTTTGCACGCAGGTCATGGAGTCTTTCCCAAACCTCGTGCAAAACCTTTTCCTGATCCTTTTCAGGAAGCGGGAGAAGCTCATTGGAAATACGTTTGGCTATGGCTGTCATGCTAGGGCACTATACTCCCTGTTACTTGGGGTGACAACCCTATAGCTTCGGAAAAACACGCACACATGTCGGTTGGATATTTAAAAAACGAAAAAACCCCACGCCCCGTGTGACGGGGAGTGGGGTTGGAAGGATGGTTGGTTTTCCGAGGCCGGGTTACTTGCGGCGACGGCGTCCAGACGGCCGAGAAGGGCAATAAATATCGCCGCAGTCCGAAAACTGCTCACTAATGCGTGCCTGGCAGGTATCTATAATACACTTCAAGCATCAGGGTGCATAGGCAGGTGCGGTAGTGGATGCCTTCGGGAGTGTCTTTTGCGAAAAGTGCACCGACGGCTTTCGTACCATCGTTCCCTCCGGGTTTTTTCCACGAGCCGTCCTTGTTTTGGTTCAGGAGGATTTGATCACGGAACATTTCATTATATGTCTGCCACTGCTCACCACCACGCTGCATCATTGCCTGTGAATGGTAGTAGTGCGCGTAAAGATCGCTCTCGGAGCCGTTGTAATTGAGTTTCGCCTCACGAAGAATGTATCTGGCACCATTGCGAACTTCCTTTCGCGATCCCTTACCCCACATCTGGAAGGCAAGCACACCGGCACCCGTCAAACTGGGACGACCTGCATCTTCAGATCCAGTGTATGCGAACCGACCATTGGCAGCTTGTCTGGCACTAACGTAGGCGAGGGCTTTTTTCACAGTGGCTTTCATACTTGGAAACTCGATACCGGTAACCTTGCTCGCTTTAAGCGCTTGGATATGCCAAGCCACAATGGAGAGGTCACCACCACGATTGCCCGAAATATCATAAGCGTAATCCCAACCACCAGAGCTGTGCTGGTTCTCGATGATCAAATGGGTTGCCTGTACCAGCACCTCTTTGTGACGGGGAATACCGTAACCGTTTCGGCCTCCAAAGCTGAATGCCTCGGCCAATGCGTACGTCGCGATCGCATGCTCGTAGGGCCAGTGCCTGTCGTTCAGATTAGTGGCTAGCTTACCACTGTTTTTGGTTCCCACTTGTAATAAATACACGATGGCATCCAGACAAGACTGACCAAACTCCTCGGAGTCCGGCGTCTCGCAGTGGCCAAAGTAAGCCAATAATGCCAGCCCGGTCATACCTACCTTATGGCTCTGCCCCCATGAGCCGTCCGACTGCTGGTTTTCCTTCATCCAAAGCAAGGCTTTAACGACGGCATCTTCGACCTGTGGCATACCACCATACTTGCTGATACGTGAGAGACGATCTTGCTTTGAACAGCGCTGTTTTCTATCAATAGGTATTCCCGGAGGGCCATCAGGACCACCATCGTCCCAACCAATTCCGTCATCACCCAAACCATTTCCATTTCCTGAAACAAGCCCCTCGGCATCGACCAAGGAATCGGTTTTGGGCAGAGAGATGTCATTCACAGCATCCACAACAAGTGGATTGGCTACAGCCGTGGGCGAAGACGGATTCGATGTTGGGCTATGCCTTACCGGAGGGTTTTCAGGCGGTTTTTTCTTCGTTTTATCCTCACCAATATACTGGATATCGACTGTGATTTTTTCTATAGCGGGGAGAAGAAACAGCATCAAAACGACACCAACCAACAAAACGGTTAGAATGGAAATGACAACACTCGAAATGGTCGAGTTTCTTTTTTGGCGGTCAAGGCGTGCGAGCGCCTCCGGTGATAATACGGCGTGTAGGCTCATAGGGGTCGTGGTGTTTGGATCGAGGTTCGGGAATCAATGTCCCGCACCTCGCAACCTCACACCGGCGAACCCGTGCAATTCAGACTAACAACACACAGCTGTCCTCCGGCCAGGCCGTCGGCAATCAGGTTGTTTTACATGCCGCAGATCAAATAAAAATGACCAGCAGCAGGTGTCGAGGTGCGAAACGATGAAGCGGTCTGCCGGTTTCGCACGGCATCACGCTTCGTGTGAGTGTAACGCACCACCCGCCGCTGGTATTAGATGTTTTTTGATATCTACCAAGAATATTGAAACCCGGCGGTCATGAACCACTCGGTGCCGAGCTGTGGGCCGTCGAGTTTCTGATAGACCGGAGCACCCGCCTCAATCGCGAAACGTGTACCACTCTCGCTGTGCCAGAGATTCAAGCCAAGGGCAAGGTCGAGCCGTGAGCCACCCTGGGCATCTGGGTCCACTACGGCTGACATGGGCCGACCTGCAAGCGGCCCCATAGGAATCACCGGCATTTTGGAATCACTGCCGTCAATATTACTCCAGCTAGCGGCGATGAGCCGTAGCGAAACAGCTGACCACGCATTGAGCCTACGACTAATCCAACCTGTCGCGGAAACGCGATCGCCGAGTGAGTAGCCGTTGTCGTTTTCTCCAAGGCGAATCACCGCGGAAAACTGACCACCGTAGGACCAATCCTCCGAGTGTCCAAGCCAAGTGATGGAGGGCTTGAGATCCCAGGTGCCTGATCCAAGCTGCATGGGGAATCCCATGTGACTACCATTCGGCATTTCCTCATCAATACTTCCCGTGGGAATTGACAAACCAAGCCCGACGTGCGCACTGCTGTTAGATTTCCTGAATAAACTGTAGTAGGCAGTCAGGGTGGTATCGCCATAGCCTGAGGAACGCATCATGCTTTTTGCACCCATCATATTCACCATCGGCATACTGGAGTCCAGGTAGTTCCCCATCAGCATCAAGGTCAGTTTATCGGTAGGTGCATACATCACACCTAACATGTGCATCTGCATGTCCATGTCTGTGGCATTCATCATGTATCCCGCGCGCGCAGCAGCATCAGTGATCTGGGAATCGCCGTTATAGTTCCGCTGCATACTCATAAACATGTAGCGGTAGGATGCCATCAGCCCACCATCATGATGCATATGATCACCCATCACACCGATAGGTGCGCGGCTAAAATAATCGTGCTCAGTAAGAGCAGATTGACAGCCGGTTGCACAAACACAGTTATTAATTTTACGTGCGACGCAAGCAGCAGATGATGTTTTTTCACTCGCCTTAATGACGGGTGTATGAGCCGCAACTAATACGGCGGCAAAAATAGAGAATCGTTTCATTTTGAATTAAGTTTTTTATAGATTTAAAAATAGAGAAATATAGACGTCCACGATAGGGCACGCCAAAAAAAAATAGTAAGTGCGTAACGCACTAAATAGAGGTCGGAACATCTATGCCGTCCCGGAGCAGAATTAGTTAACTACCCGACATTCTGCGGAGGCGGCAAAACAAGTGAATGCTCCCCAGACACTAAGCACCAATCAAACTCAGATGCTCTGCGGCAATATGTCATCGCTGGTGGCCACAAAAAGACACTACCTGAATCCGCAATAGGTATCCACTTGGTCGTTGGGTTGGATTCCGGCACAGGGGCCTCTTCCTGCTCCTCTTGGCGTTCCTGCTGCACAGCACAGCACATGGGGCATGGTTCAGCACCATTAAATGTGCTTTCAATAGCCTCTACCATACCACGCTCGGGTGCACGGTCTTGAAGCATCGTGCTCCATGCCCAGCCCTGAGTAAACACTAGATGAGCGTCTGTGACAGCGATAACTGTAACCAAACATAGGAATTTCCCGAACCAGTTAAACATTTACGACGTTCGTGTAATACGGTCGCACTTAACAGTCAAGCTATCGTCAATTTTGAGTAATATACGCGGATGAAAAGGTTGACGAAGCCGCGCACTTCGCTATGAGTTCCGCCATGCAGAAACCCAACGAGGAAAACGCACAGAACACCGACGAGCCAATCGCCGAGGAGAATGAAGCCACCTCCGCAGAAGACACCCCTCAGGAAGAGGTTACTGAGGACAGTGATGCTCAGGAAGAATGCGAGGAGGAGGTCGATCCTTGGGAAGCGCTGGAGATGGAGGTCGCCAAGTGGAAAGATCAAGCGATTCGCTCAGCCGCTGAACTCGACAACTACCGCAAGCGCATGGCCCGGGAAAAACTTGATGCGGTGCGCTACGGCAACCAGAGCTTGCTCGAGGAACTCCTCCCCGTGCTCGATAATTTTGACATGGGCATGCAGGCCGCAGCCCAAGAAGAAGGTTCGATGCTCTACATGGGCATGAACATGGTGCAAAAACAGCTCGGCGAATTCCTCAGCTCACAAAATGTCGAGGAAATCCCAGCGACCGCAGGTGGGGAGTTCGATCCGAACCTACATGAGGCACTAAGCCAAGAGCCGAGTGACCAAATCGAGGCAGGAAATATCGTGCGTGTAATGCGTAAGGGATACCGTATTGGCGAGCGACTACTGAGACCCGCTAATGTCGTTGTAGCAGCGAACGCGGAAGAATCTGAATCATCTGAAAGCGAGTAAGCCATGTCATCGAAACGCGACTATTACGAGATCCTTGGAGTATCCAAGGACGCCACCGCAGCGGAGCTGAAAAAAGCCTACCGTAAACTGGCGATT
>JABHEX010000367.1 GCA_018676385.1 Akkermansiaceae bacterium | reverse complement strand
CTCCTCAGCAGTGAAAGTGCCTTTAAACTTATCTGGTGCAAGTAGGATATTCACAGCTTACCATTCTAGGCGTTCAGGTTTCCATTGATAAGATTTCTCATTGCCAGTAACCACCCCTAAACCAGGATACGGCAGGTGAAACCCATAACAGCGGGTCCGCTCAGAGGCGGCTTGGGCAAAGACACGCTTGCGGGTCTGCACCGCACGCTTCGGTATGTTATCTAGTCCAATTGCCCAGTTCGGATTCTGAAACATCAACAAATGATGATGCGCCAGATCAACAATGTGAAGAAGTTCCTCAGCACCCGACTTGATCCGGTAAATTGCATGCCCAGGAGTATGACCAAATCCATCTTCCACCGTCACCGCACCACCTAACAATTCACTCCCGACCTTGGTCAAAACTTTCTGCGGGTTCAAAATTTCTAGATTTCTCTTCGCCATTTTTACCATGCTAGGAATGCTCTTTGGATTTCGTTTCGTGAGTGAAAAGTCTGGCTCCTTCGCACGCCAAAACGCAAACTCCTCAGGCGTGATGTGCAATGCTGCATTGGGAAACGCGGGCTTTCCATCGGCCACAAAACCCTCGATATGATCCACATGACAATGACTAAGAAACGAAACCGTGATCTGCTCAGGCTTGATGCCAATTTTTTTCATCGCCTCTGACAGCCATCCCTTCCGGTTATTCGGCACACCACCAAAACCGGCATCAAAAATAGCGACCTCCTTATCCCTCTTAATCACCAGCACATTCACATACAGCGGAATTTTGTCGATCGGTTCACGGTGCGACTTCAACGCCTGCACCATTTTTTTTCGCTCACTCACCGGATACATTAGACTCAGCCCCTGGCCAAAATGCATGAAACCATCACTGATCGACCAAGCATCAATCTCACCAATCTTAAAATGATAAATCCACGGGTTGCGGGTCTCAAGTTTGCGGTCGCGCTGATCGGCACACAATGGTGAGTAAACTAATCCCGCGGCTGCAAGGCCAGTGCGGGTGAGAAACTGACGGCGGGTATTCATGAGCGGTTTATCCTTTAGTGGGCGTGTAGTTTGCAATGGCACTTACGACATCCTTCACATCATCCGTGCAGAGCAATAAATCCGCATATTTCTTCCCCTCAGCAAGCTGACTGATACAGTCGAACAACATTGTATCATCTTTGTAGCGTTTCTGACCTAAGAATATCATCGGACTAATCCAATCGAACGTAGCGTAGTGGTTCTGAGTTGCATCCATAAAAATTTCTTGGGTAGTTCCTGCACTTCCTGGAGCATAAATGATGCCATAAGTCGCAATCGCAAGTAATCCATCCTCACGAATGCTGTTGGAAAAATACTTGGCTATATGGCGAGAAAAAAGATTCGTCGGCTCATGACCATAAAACCAGGTCGGCACCGCCAAACTAGAGCCACCCGTCGGATGTAAATCAATCACTTCCTGTGCGCGCATCATATAGCCAGGATCAGTATACATTGCCGAATGAGCCAAAATATCCAGCACATCATCCAGCATGTCATCCTCCGCATTCGACATCCATGCACCCAGGTTTGCTGCCTCCATTGTTCCCGGCCCCCCTCCTGAGGCAATAAAGTATCCCTTTCGTGTCAGATCACGAGTGATCCGCGCGACTTTTGCATAGTATGGGTCAGTTCGCGGCGTGCCATGACCACCCATCACAGCAACCACTTTTTTCTTTCCATCACGGTCTACTCGCCCTTCGAGCAAATCTCGCAAAGCATCGTCAATCGCATGATCATGAACGCGCTGGGTCATCGCTTCTATAACATCCGGAGCATTACCACCCTTATCATGAAAGT
This sequence comes from Akkermansiaceae bacterium, assembly GCA_018676385.1. GTDB lineage: Bacteria > Verrucomicrobiota > Verrucomicrobiia > Verrucomicrobiales > Akkermansiaceae > Oceaniferula. Next base: position 1,880 of record JABHEX010000367.1, on the reverse strand, counting down.
GCTTATAGATTTTTTTGTCGACACTGTGATCAGCAGAGGGTGTCCAACCACTCATAAGCTCCTCACGTGTATATACCGAATGACGATAGGGATTATAAGGCAGATTTGGCAGACGAGGGAAAATCACTGCTCCCTTGTCACGGATAACATTCAAATCGATATGATCAGGAAAGTGACAACCAAGAAAAACTGCCCCCGCACAGTGAAGGTTTTGCCAATCGATATCTTCAAGACGCAGATCAAGGCCCTGAACTACGGCACAATTAAGCTGACCCTCCTGTCGGGAAAGTGCTGAAAAAGTGTCGATTTCTCGAATGGCTGAACAAATCATAGTGCAATCAGTTATCGGTTGTCAGTGGAGGCATTCATGACAGCTTTTCATTAAAAAAATTAAATAGCAGACTCTTTGAGAATTCCTACATATGGAAGGTTACGATATTTACCCTGATAATCCAACCCATATCCGACCACGAACTCGTCACCGATCAAAAAACCTGTAAAATCAGCCTCTAGTACGATGTCGCGTTCAATATCCTTAGTCAGCAACACACAAGTTTTCACTTCTGATGCTCCGTGCTCACTGAGTTTTTTTATAACAGCATCCAATGTGCGACCAGTGTCAAGAATATCATCTAACAAAAGAACGGATTTACCAGAAACATCTGGAAGTTTTCTATCAAGAAATGATACTACACCACTGCTTTCAGTGCCGCCGTGGTAGCTCGACACATTGAGGCACTCGATCTCCATCGTCAGCGGTATCCTGCGCAACAAATCCGACATAAATAAAATTGCACCCTTGAGCAACGCAATCACGACGATAGACTTGCCCTCAAATTCCTCAGTTACTTTCTCAGCGAGAACATCTAAACGCTTTTGGATGACTGCCTCATCAATGAGAACTTTTTCAATATGATTATGCATACGTTAATATTAACTATAAAACTAAATTACCAAATCTTAAATTTATAACGATTTTATCGCCTGTCATCAAAACCCACTGAGTAAATCTTCGCTGCAAACACATACCAATAAACAATGGCATTCATTCACGAACAGCTTGAAAAAATACTAAATTATGTTTCAGGTCTAGATCCAGTTTTGGCACCCCTTGCGTTCATCAGTCTTTATGTTCTAGCGACAGTTCTGGTTATTCCGGGATCAATCATCACTCTGTCGGCAGGAGTGCTTTTTGGAGCCTGGTGGGGATCCATCTACGTATCATTAGCATCAGTTATCGGTGCATCACTGGCATTCTTAATTGGACGTTACATTACGCGTGACTTCGTGAGTAAAAAAATCGAGTCGCACCCGAAATTCAAATCCGTCGATAGGGCTATTTCTCGCGAGGGTGCTAAAATAGTATTCATGCTTCGCTTATCACCATTATTCCCATTCAACATTCTTAACTACGGTCTGGGCATTACCAATATACCCTTCTGGAAATATGTTGGAGCGTCTTGGCTGGGTATGCTTCCGGGTACAGTCCTCTACGTTTATATCGGCTCCCTATTCAAGAACCTTGCTGATCTCGCGGGAGGCGCGAGAGACAAAACCACTGTTGAGTGGGTATTATATGGACTCGGACTTCTCGCCACAATAGTGGTTACAATCTACATTACAAAAATTGCCAAGAAAGCCATAACTGAAACCATTTAAGGTAATATAATTATGTCCATATTTGAACCAAAAACGGAGACAAACGAATTACTAAAATCCCGCGTTGCTCCAGATGACTGGACAAACCCAAAGCCCGCTGAGAGCTACAATCTCGTAATCATCGGTGCTGGCCCTTGTGGTCTAATCGCAGCCGCAGGAACAGCAGGGCTCGGGGGGAAAGTAGCTCTGATTGAGCGCCATGCCATGGGAGGCGACCGCTT
>JABHEX010000366.1 GCA_018676385.1 Akkermansiaceae bacterium | reverse complement strand
TCGGGTAGGGGATAGGTGCCTTCCAGTTCGATCGGGTTCTGGGTGGCGAGGACAAAAAAAGGTGCCGGGAGATCGTGGGTTTCGCCGATCACGGTGACTCGGCGTTCCTGCATTGCTTCTAACATCGCGGACTGCGTCTTTGGGGATGCGCGGTTGATTTCGTCAGCTAACAGAATATTGGTGAACAGCGGCCCAGGTTGGAAAACGAAGGCGCGTTTGCCGTCGTTTTCCTGCAACACTGGGTTGCCGGTGATGTCACCTGGAAGCAGGTCGGGTGTGAACTGGATACGTTTGGCATCCAGCCCGAGTGCCTTGGAGAGGCCTTTGACGAGTTCTGTTTTTCCTAAACCAGGGAGGCCTTCTAACAAAATGTGTCCACGGGCCAGTAAGCCGGTGATAACGAGGTCGATCAGTTCCTCCTGACCAAACAAAACCTGGTTGAGTGTAGTGGCGAGTGAGCGGACGTGTTTGCTGGCGGCAGTGATTTCAGATTCTGTGGCGAATTGCATATGATTTTAAGTTATAAACTCCAAATACCAAGTTAGAAGGTCTAATCAAAAAATTTCTTTAAGGCTTTCTTTTCGTCAGGGAGTAGGGAGTCTTTCCAGACACGATCTCCTCCTTTGCCTTTGCTGGATGAGGTGCCGCCGGTTGATGAATTGACCTTTGTTTTATCTAGATCGTGTTCGATATCACTGGTCTCGAGTAGGTCTCCTGGAAGCGAGCGCGACTGGTCATCGGACTTGAGTCCTTCATATTTGCCAGCACCTGTATCTTCTTTGGACTTCCCGAGTGGGTTTGGCGCATGTCCAGGGCCACGGTTGATACCGCCACTGCCTGGGACCTCGCTTTCTTGGCCGCCTTCGCTATCACCATTTTCTCCTTCTCCCTCGCCATCCTGGCTGGGTTGATTGCCGCCGCCTCATGGTGGTTTCAGTCCTTGCGCGTGTCTGCGCATTTGTTCGCGTAATTGGTTGAGCTGCTTTGGCGTCAGTTGATTGAGCTGTTCTGGATCGATTTTTTGAAGTTGCTCCAGTAGCTCCTTGTTAGGTTTCATGCTGCCTTGTTGCATCTTTTTCACAGCTTGATCGAACTCATTAAGAAGCTGTTGCTTTTGTTCGGCATTCATTTTTGAACCTTTGCTATGTAATGTCCTTAAGCTGCGCTCGGCGCGTTCGAGATTTTTTTTTAGGTTATCTTGTTCATTCAGGTGGTTTTGCTTGAGGGTATCTGTCGCTTCCAAGCTGGAGTGGCTAAACCAGTCGTCCTCTGATTGTTTGCGAAGCTCTTCGAGCTTTTTGTGCATTTCCTCGATGTATTCCTCCTGTACGATCTCTTGGTTGTCGAGTTGGTCGAGATTGGTATCGAGTTCGCTCCATGCACTGGGTTCTTGTTGCGCTTGTGATGGATTTGATTTGGCATTTACGGGAATGATGAAACCGCAGAGCACGATGAGTAGAGCCCCAACGAGTGGTGGAATCAGACGTTTCCAGCGCCATTGTAATCCATCGTTGATAATGAGGGGAACATCCGGCCAAGGAGCAATGCCGCGATCGGCGGCGGTGAGCGCGTTACGCAGCCGCATCGCTGCTTCGATACGGACGAGGGATTGTTTTACTGATTCAAATTGTGAGCGTGCGGCGAGCCAGCAAGCGGCGGCGGTTATGGCAAGTGCTCCTGCGGATCCGGCGATCAGGCCGAGCCATGAGATGGTGTCCGACTCGCGGCGGGTGATCAGCACGGCACATGCGATCAGCAGGGCGGTGATCAGCAGGGGAGTAGCTAACAGCTGTAGCCACCACCCGAGATTGATCTTGCGGGCGGTAAGTAGAGCTATTTTTTTCCATTTCTTTTCCTCTGGCATATCTCGGAGCCGGGACGTTTACACGACAACTATATACATCTTATCGATAAAATTATTTTTGAGCAAGATGAGAAGTATGAAAAGAACTTGGAGAGACGTACAAAAAAATAGCCCCTCTGCAAGAGAAGAGCTATGTGATAGGTTTAGTAAGTTGATAGTGCCAGTATCACCTATTATTTTTTCGGCCTGTGGCTGGTAAGAAACGGTAGTAAACCTCCAGCATAAATGTGGCGAGGCAGGTGCTCATGTGTAGGTTACCGCTGTGTTTGGCTGGGTTATTCCACGTGCCGTCTGGCTTTTGGTTTTTGAGTAGTTCGTCACGGAACAGATCATTGTAGAACTTCCAATCTTCTCCTCCGCGGTTAATCATGCATTGGGCATTGTAGTAATGATAATAGAGGCTTGAATCTGGCTCACCCCACTTAAATGAGGTATTAGCACGGATATATTTAGTGCCTTGCCTAACTTCCTTGGCATGCGATTTACCCCACATTTGGAAGGCGAGAACACCACCGCCTGTTAGTCCAGGGCTTTTGCTTGGGCTGCCACGGTAACCGATTGCGCCATTTGTCCCTTGTGCCGTGCCAAGCCATTCAAGTGCTTTGCGAGAAACTGTTTTAAAATTCTTTTCCTCCCACAGCTTAGTATGCTTACAAGCCTTTAGTGCTTGGATTTGCCAGAACCCCACGGAGTTGTCACTGCCACCGCCTGATTTGTAGCCGTAGAGCCAACCACCATCATCTGTCTGCCCGGTAATGATCATATCTCCTGCTGTCTTGGTGACTTTATCGAGATTAGGCAGGTTGATCCCTAACCCGCTGCAGAAGGTATAGGCTTCGGCAAGCGCGTAAGTGGCGATTCCGTGTTCATAGACCCAGTGGTGAGAGCCTACGTCGGCAGTGGCTAGCCTACCATCATTTTTCATTCCCAGATTGATGAGATATACGATCCCACGGGTAACAGCATCACCGAATTCTTCCGAGTTTGGAGTCTCACAGTGGCCAAGAAATGCCAGCACGGCGAATCCGGTCATAGCCCCTTTGTTAGCTCCGGTCCAGCTGCCGTCGGGGTTTTGAGTTTTTTTGAGCCAACGGAGCGCTTTCATTACGGCTTCTTCGCATTGTTTGTTACCACCATTTTTCAAGAGGCGATCCATGCGATCTTCGAGGCTGCAGCGTTTTTTCATGGTCTGTGGAATGTTTCCGAATCCACCGCCGCCGTCGCCATCACCGCTACCCCATCCATCACCAAAGTCATCGCCATTACCAAAGTCTGCGGAGGGATCGGGCACGTCAACTTCTGGAACCGGAACAGCAGTAGGTGAGGTCGTGTTGGCTGCAATGACTTTAGCCATCGAAGAAGAAGGAGCGGAAGGTTTGCGCTCGACGGCGCGTGTCATCTCACGCTTTTGCACATTATCTTTTTCATCAGCGCCTGCTTGATAGGAGACAATATCAGGAGTGACGTTTTCAATGACTGGCAGGAACCAGTAGAGCAGAATGATGCCTACGAGTAGTATCGACAAAATCGAAATGATGATACTGGTGATGGTGGAGTTTCTTTGCTGCGCTTGAAGCCGTGCTTGGGCTTCGGGTGATAATTGTGCGTGTAGGCTCATGGTTTATTTATTTTGAATTTGAGTAAAACTGCGGGTAACGGCGAGATGGATAATCTATGGATAAATGATGTCGAATTAACTTTGTATGATCACCACTATAGAAGCTTGGAAATTGCTGGCGAGAGGAAAAAATACGATTTTAAGGGGTTTGTTGCTGTTGTTTATTTAGTGCAGAGCAGTAATTGAATGTAATTTCATCAGTGGATTGTCATCGATTACATAGCTATAACCACTGTGAATTGAATTATCTTAGAAAATAAGATCATTATTTTTTAATAATGATTGGGTCACTGTAAGCAGTAGGTAGGACAAGTCTTGTCATTGAGTTGAGGATGTAATAGATCTTTCGTCATGAGTATAAAAGTAGGTGTGGCGGGAGCTGGAGCAATGGGACGAAATCACGCTAGAGTTTTCGCCCTTCTTGAAAAGGCAGATTTGGTGGCTATTTACGACCAGGACAAGGCGCGAGCGCAGGCCGTTGCTGAAGAGTTTGGTGGAGTTGCTGTGGATTCGCTCGATGATTTTTCCAAAGAAGTCGATGCAGCGACAGTAGCGGTGCCAACCATTGCGCATCGTACGGTAGGTTGTGCCTTGATGAATCAAGGTGTGCACGTCTTAATGGAAAAGCCGATTGCAAATTCGCTTGATGATGCGCGTGCGCTAATTGAAAAATCTCGGGAAAAGTCTTGCGTGCTTCAGATTGGTCACATTGAGCGGTTCAATCCTGTCATGCGTAAACTCGAGGGTAGTTTATCGAATCCTCGCTTCATAGAAGCGCATCGACTCTCGCCGTTTCCCAATCGTAGTATCGATATCGGTGTTGTACTGGATTTGATGATTCATGATCTTGAGATCATCCTACATCTTGTTAATTCACCTGTGCAAAGTGTTGATGCTGTGGGTGTAGCGGTTATGACGGAGCGTGAGGATATTGCCAACGCGAGGATTAGATTTGAGAATGGTTGTGTTGCCAATGTTACATCCAGTAGGATTAGCCCCGAGAGGATGCGCAAAATTCGGGTCTTTCAAGGTGATTGTTACCTATCGCTCGATTATCAAGAGCAAAGTGCTGGCGTCTATACCATGACTCAAAATGGGGTGGAAAAAGTCGATGTTGAAATAGAAAAAGACGAGCCCCTAAAGCTGGAGTTGGCGTCATTTGTCGAGTGTGCTAGCAGGGGGGAGACACCCCAAGTTTCCGGGCAACAAGGTGCGGCAGCATTGAATCTTGCACTGGAAATCACAAATATCATCAACACCTCGACACCATAGGTAACAATGTGATATCGTGAGATAGTAAATAATTACAAAAGTAGTGATTTTAAGGTTATGTTTAAAGAGGAAATACCCCAAAAATCCATTTACCGTATATCACTGTATGCGCGCTGTTTGGAACGCCTGTACTACAACAAACATGAGATGGTAAGCTCGAGTGCGCTTGCAACTGCAGCTGGGGTCAAGCCGTCACAACTGAGGCGCGACTTGGCTTATCTGGGCACTTTTGGTACGCGAGGTAGGGGTTATCCCGTTGAGGCTTTGCGTCAAGCAATCCATGAAGGTCTGGGGCGAGCCAAATTGCAGCCAGTGATCATGGTGGGCGCTGGAAATTTGGGCAGTGCCTTATTACGCTATGATGGTTTTAAGAAAGAAGGCTACGAAATCCTCGCGGCTTTTGATGCCAAAGCGGCTGAAATAGGCGTCAACGACATTCCGGTGCCGCTTCATTCGACGGATGTAATGGCGGCGTTTATCAAGGAACATAAAGTGGCCCTAGCGATTCTCTGCGTGCCGGGGGAACAAGCTCAGCAGGTTGCCAATGGTCTCGTCAATGCCGGTATTCAAGGGGTTCTTAATTTCTCCCCCGTGGTGCTAAAAGTGCCACAGGAAATTACTGTGAATAATGTCGATCTTGCCTTGGAATTGGAGCATCTAAATTACTTTGTCAGAAAATAACGCATTTTTATGCCAAGGAAATCCTGACTGTATCGTTAATTACAATGAAAGTGCCTCAATGGTCGCAAGTAAGGACACTGAACAGGACACTGAACAGGACATGATTGAAACCAACGCAGAGCTCGTGGAGCGGGCGATCTCCGAATACCAGTCACCCCTCATTGGCTTTGCAAGAACTATCGTCCATGACACCGACCGAGCTCGCGATATTGTACAGGACACTTTTATTCGACTTTACCAACAAGACGTTGGCAAAGTCCGTGATGGGCTAAAATCATGGCTTTTTACCGTGTGTAGAAACCGTGCATTGGATGTTCTTCGCAAAGAGAAAAGACTGGTTTTAGTAGAGGATGAAACGCTCACTGCCAAGGATAGCGAGATTTCCAGCCCTGGAGAAATTGCTGCAACAAACGATAGGGTTAAGCTAGTAAAAAGCTATATCGCCCGACTGCCACAAAATCAGGCTACTGCCATAACGCTCAAATTTGAAAAAGGATACAGTTACAAAGAAATTAGTGATGAAACCGGACTAACCAACGGAAATGTTGGATTCCTCATACATGCTGGCATGAAGAGGCTTCGTGAAATCCTCCCTGACGAGTTGAAGTGACTTACAATAATTTAGTAATAACCATGAAAATAGAACTTAACGATCCGCGTATCACAGCCTTCGCCATTGGGGAGCTGACTGGTGATGACGCCATTGAGCTAGCCCGAGTCGTGTGTTCGGATGTGCGCATCGCCAAAGCGGTTGAGGAAGCACGAGATACGGCGCGCCTGGTGCGCGAAATATTGAGCCCTGATGGCGCGACGATGCTCACCAGTGAGCAGCTGATTGCGGTTCGAAGTGCTGGGTCGAGCCCCGTGATTTCAGAAATCGCCTCTAGCACTCGGATTTCATTCTGGAGGAAGCCAGTCGTGTCAGCGGCCGGTATTGCGGCTGCTGTCGCTGTGGTGCTATTGATCGTGGGAGGTGAAAAAATAGAAGATAGCACCAGTGCGGAAAACAAGACCCCCAAGTGGGAATGGATAAATGCAGACACCATTGGTCTGATGTTGCCGGTTTCCATTGAATCGGAAACTACCAAAAATAAGGGCAAAATATCTGATGCAGCTCGTGCAGTCAGTGCTGCGATGAGCAATGACACTGAGGGGTTTCGAAAAACTGTGCGGCAGCGAATCGAATCGATGGAAATGAAAGCTGTGGATGATCTCCCTGATCTCGATCTCAAAGATTGGCAGGACGTGTCTGTTTCTCAAAAAATAATGGTACCCGTGGCATCCGGTGCTGCTAGTTGGCCCTGGATTAAACGTCATATTACGTATTCTGGCGTGCTTCCGTCACGCAGAGTCGTACGTATCGAGGAAATGATCAATCACTTCACCTACAGTAAGCCTAAAATGATGAGCAATGGTAAGGTTACAGCTAGTATTGAGTTGTGTCAGACACCTTGGAATCCGCAGACTCACTTGTTAGCGGTGCATGTGCATGCACTCTCGGGTGCTGAGGTTTCTGATGCGGTTGCATCATTAGTTGTGAACTCAGAGCACGTGAAAAGATTACGTCTACTGGGTTACGCCAGTTCCGTGACTAAGGAGGGAAAAGAACCAACAACTAAGGCCCCGATGTTAGCCTCCCGCACGCGAGGCAACTATGTCATTTATGAGCTGCTTATGGATAACAAGAAATCTGATTCATTGTATCATTCATCCGTTGACCTGACGCTTGGCGGTGATAGCAAGCTTACGGCAGAGAGGCCAAAAGCATGGATTGAGGTGTCACATGATATGCGATTTGCATCCATGATTGCCGCGATGGGTATGATGCTCTCCGACTATCCCGCTTCTGGTATTTTAGATGCCGACCAGTTAACCGAGATGGTTGATGTTATTGAAAAAACAGATGGGGCGTCGCTTGTTGAAGAGCGTAAGAAGGCCATCGATCTCGTACGAAAAGCCCTGCAAATCATGCAAAAATCACCGTAGCAATGGGATTTGCAAGTTGACGACAGATCCCCATCCCTCTATCCTAAGTCTATGAAAAATTTTACAATCTATTTGTTAGTAATCACGCTGACGACTGTGTGTGCTGACGCAATCGAGCAGCGGACATACTACAGCGCGGACAGATCGAAGTCTTTCACTGCAACCTTGACTGCTTTTGATGCCAAGAAAGGTAAAGTTACCGTGAGATATCCATCCGGAAGTATGAAGTCATTCCCAATCAATATCATCTCTGAGGATTGCAAAAAATACATATTATCAAAGCGGGATGCGCTGGCTATTGCTCGCTACATCCGACTTGATTTTGATGAGGTCAAAGGCGTTAAATCTGGAGATACCATCCCCACTCATTACAATATTGAGGTGTATAATCGTGGTGAAAATTCGATTGAAGACGTGCAGATAAAATACACGCTCTATTACACTCAAGGGAACTTAAACAAAGGTGGCTCAGATAGAAAAACTACCACTGGTAATCTAAGCAGTGGAAAAATTTACGATTCTGATTCAGTCACACTACCTACACGATCTATTAGTATTGTGCGGAAGAGTAAGCCAGCATCCGGAGGTGGATGATGTGGTCCTAACGTGCCTGGCGGTCGCCGGGTAGACAGCATGACGGGCGTAGTTGTTGATGTTCTCGTTGACGGTGAAGTTGTTAGGACTGAGTCCAGTAACCGTGCCTTGCTGACCAAGGTATTGAAGAATCGCTAAACGCTAAACTGCGAAGTGTTTTCAATAAGCCCCGGTTGACATCTTTTTGTCATCTGGGGCTAAATGCTTTTCAACATCGATACATTGTAGCAGGCTCAGGTCTTGAATCAGCCCCACCCTATTCCAAATGGCAAAAAAAGTAAGAATTCCGATTAAATCAGCTGCCGACATCCGCAAGATGCGTATCGCATGTGAGACGGCGAGTGACATCCTTCAGCGATGTGCCAAAGAGGTGAAACCGGGGAAGACCACAGGTGAGATTGACGCATTTGCCGCAGAGTTGATGAAAGAGGCCGAGTGTGATAGCGCTTTTTTAGGCTACCGTGGTTTCCCGGGAAATATCTGTATTTCAAGAAATGAAGAAGTGGTTCACGGTATTGGATCTGACACAGTGATTTGCCCCGGAGACATTCTTAAAATTGATGTCGGTATTACCAAGGGTGGCTGGATTGGTGATAATGCCACAACCGTTCCAGCGGGTGAAATCGACACAGAAACAAAACGATTGCTCTGCGCAACCGAGCAGTCTCTCTATGAAGCCATCAGTCACGCCCGAAGTGGTAATTTACTTGCAGACCTTTGTGGCTCGGTAGAAGCGCATGTGAAGCAATACGATTTCACGGTAGTTCGAGAATTTGTGGGTCATGGAGTGGGGCGAAATTTACATGAGGAACCTCAGGTGCCCAACTATCGCCCGCCAGGTCGCTCACCTAAGTTGCGGCCTGGTATGGTGCTTGCTATTGAGCCTATGGTTAATACTGGCACTGCAGGCGTTACCATTCTGAGTGACGGATGGACTGTCATTACCAATGACCGCAAAAATTCTTCTCATTTTGAGCACACGGTATTAGTGACTGAGGGGAAGCCAGATATTTTAACGGCCAGACCACGTGAGGCGACCGAAGAGTTATTAGGAATCAAGCTCAATGTCTAGGCATCTCCTTATTGCGGGCTATGGTTTTCTGGGTAGAGCTTTGAAACCTGCTTTTAATGCCAATGGATGGCAGGTTAGTTGTGCTAATAGAGGTGGTTCAGCTGGGGCGGTTGCTTGTGATCTGTCATCTGCGCAATCTACAGCTGCAGTTTCTGGGGAGTATGATGTTGTAATTCACTGTGCTGCATCGGGTGGTGGTGGAATTGAGAGCTATCGTGATGTTTATCTGACAGGATGTCGAAATTTGCTCGCGCGATTTCCTGAAAGTCGAATTATTTTCACTTCTAGCACCTCGGTCTACCCTCAGGTTGATCATTCTACTGTGACTGAGTTGAGTCTAGCAGAGACCGTTTCTTCGCGCGCGGCTATACTTCGTGAGTCTGAGGATGCGATACTCACCTCGGGAGGGATAGTAGCTCGTCTGACCGGTCTTTATGGACCTGGTCGATGTCATATTCAGAAAAACTTTCTTGCGGGAACTGCCATGCTTGATGGTAAAGGTGAACGTATTATGAATTTTGTGCATCGAGATGATGTTGCGCAGGCATTAATTTTGTTAGCTGATAAAGGGCATGACGGAGAAATTTATAATGTTAACGGAGGCTATGCGAGTCAGCGCGAAGTGTACCGATCTCTTGGAGATTATTATGATTTACCACTTCCTCTGGCAGCTGCTGATGCTGTTCCACGTAAACGGGGGAATACCAGTAAGAAGGTTAACAGTGACAAGTTAAAGCAGCTCGGCTGGCGTCCTCAATATACCGATTTTCTGTCTTTGGCATTTGCGTGTGATACTGTGTAAATCGTTGCTAAGTGCTCACTACCTGGGTAGTGACAGGCATATAGATCATACCTAATCGGGCGTATTTTTGGCTGATTTACAGGAGGATTACCCTCAAAGTATGGGGAACTAATTGTAAGATGGGTTTTTGTGCATGGTGAAAAACTTATTTGTCAGCATCATAGCACGAGGGTTGCCGGGGAAAGGCGTGGAGTCAGGGGGGCGGGGGATATCACGGCCAATCGTAGCGTCTTCTGCTTGAGAATAGGAAATATTTACAGGGGTTCCTATACTAACAAGTTTGAAGAATTTGGGTGATATATTTTTGTGCATGCGCAGGCAGCCGTGCGATGCGGGGAAGGGCTTCATCCATCCAGTGTGGAATCCATATGCACCCTTGAACTCACACCAGTATGGCATGGGCGTTCCTTTGAATTTCCAACCGGCAGGTTTATTGCGCAGGTAACACGGGATAATACGTCCACTAGGTGAGCTTGCGAAGCCGTGTGTATTAGCGCGATGGTAATGTGTTTTATTAAAAATACGGAAGTTCCCGCGAGGTGTTGGTTTGCTGGATACCCCCACGGTGACAGGCATAATGAGAAGTGCCTTGGACCCCTCCATCACGTAAGCCATCTGGTTGTTGATGGAAACTTTCACCCTCACCTTGGATCGATTGATGGGAAGTGTTGCTGAACGGTCGTATTTCTCGTATCTTTGTTGTGGCGTAATACTACTTGAGCAGGAAGATAAAACGAGGCAGCTGATGATTGGGGCAAATGTCAGAAAAGCAAATTTTATACTCATTACTCGCATACTATGGCCAAGTTTTTTGAGCCGTGGCAAGGCATAAAGTGCTGTTGAAATAGCGGCGATCGCGGCTTGGCGCTTGCAATTGAGATCAAAAACGTCCATGCATCAGCGCGTCATGAAACCTGAGAGTATTCGCAAATACAGTGCGTTCCCTGCCGTTGATCTGCCAGATAGGCAGTGGCCAGATCGTACCATCGAACACGCGCCCACATGGGCGAGTGTTGATTTGCGAGATGGAAATCAAGCATTACCCGTTCCCATGTCCATTGAGGAGAAGCTCGAGTTTTTTAAACTTTTGTGTGATGTTGGTTTTAAAGAGATTGAAATTGGTTTCCCGTCCGCTGCAGATACTGAATTTAATTTTTGTCGTAGATTGATAGAAGACGATCTCATTCCGCAAGATGTGACTATACAGATTTTGGTTCAGACACGAGACCATCTTATTCGTAAGTCATTTGAAGCGATCAGTGGGGCACGACGTGCCATCGTTCATATTTACAATTCTACATCACCCCTTCAGCGTAGGATTACATTCGGAAATGCTAGCCGTGATGATATTAAAAAGCTCGCTGTCGATGGCGCTGAGCTGGTTAAGGAGCTGGCTATTACCATTCCTGATACTGAAGTAGTGCTGCAGTATTCTCCCGAGTCCTTTTCCGATACTGAACTCGATTTCGCCCTCGATTGTTGTAATGCTGTCATTGATGTCTGGCAACCGATGCCGGAGAAAAAAATGATTATTAACCTGCCCGACACCGTGCAGTTGACCACGCCAAATGTTCATGCCGATATGATTGAGTGGATGTGTCGTCATATAAACCGACGAGACTCTTTAATCGTATCACTACACACACACAATGATCGAGGAACCGGAACTGCTGCCACCGAGCAGGGCTTGATGGCGGGTGCCGATCGTGTGGAAGGAACACTATTTGGAAATGGTGAGCGGACTGGTAATCTAGATATTGCCAATGTGGCATTGAATATGAATCAACATGGTATTGAGACTGGGTTAGATTTTTCCGACCTGCCATCGATTCGTGCGGTTTATGAGCGTGTTACTCGCATGACAGTCAGTGAGCGCCACCCCTATGCCGGTGAACTGGTATTCACTGCTTTTTCAGGCTCTCACCAGGATGCCATTAAAAAAGGCTTGGATCAGCGCTCAAGAGAGATCAAGGCTGGATCAGCTACTGCATGGCAAGTCCCCTACCTGACAATTGACCCCCAAGACATTGGGAGATCTTACGAGGCAATCATCAGAATTAACTCACAGTCTGGGAAAGGTGGCGTTGCCTACATCCTAGACCACGAACACGGATTTGACATGCCTAAAACAATGCATCCCGTCGTCGGTGGACGTATTTACGCCCTTGCCGATGCGTTGGGACGCGAGCTTTCACCCGATGAGATTCGCGATACGTTTTTTGAGCTTTTTGTTAATTTAAGCGAGCCGATGGCATTAATTGACTACGAGCTAGATCACCACGCCGGTGAGAAAAGTGAGGTAGCCTGCCATGCGAGTATTTCTTATCACGGTAAGGTCAAAAATATTAGTGGGCTCGGGAATGGTCCAATCAATGCCTTTGTTCATGCAATGAAGAAGGCTGGACTGAAGAATTTTCATCTTACCGATTACCGTTCACATGCTGTTAGGGGTGGTTCAGATGCTGATTCTGCTGCATACATCCAACTACAAAACGACACCGTCAAACAGCCTGTTTGGGGTTGCGGTGTCGACCCGTCTATCGAGATGGCTGGCCTAAAAGCGCTGGTTACTGCCATCAATTTACTTTCCGCGCAAGACTAGCAGATTACATTTATGATTCAATTTTCTTTATTTGGTATACCGGTAAGAGTAGAACTGTGGTTCTGGGTGACGACAGCTTTTTTGGGAGGTGCGCTTTATGCTACTAACCAAGAGGCTGTGCTAAGAACGGCGATGTTCATGCTGGCGGCGTTTACATCTGTCCTGATTCACGAAATGGGGCATGCGCTAACGATTAAGAAATTTAAACAGCCAACGCAGGTTGTTCTCACATTTATGGGGGGCTATGCGACCTATCCACCAGGTGCTTTGACCCGTAAGCGGTCTTTTTTGGTGACACTCGCCGGTCCTGCTTTGCAGTTCGTATTTGGTGTAGGAATTATTTTTCTTAGTGAGTATTTGCCATCCCAAGGCAAGCAGGTGGATATATTCTTTTACTACCTCATATGGATTAGTATCGTCTGGGCTGTATTCAATTGCTTACCAATATATCCTATGGATGGAGGGCAGATGCTTTCTGCAGTTCTTGGGCCGCGCCGCGCCAAGGCAGTTCACATGACCGGCATAGTTACTGCGGCGATCATAGGCTTGCTGGCGCTGTCGACCGGACAAATATTTATAACCATTTTCATGGGTATGTTTGCTTACCAAAATTATCAGTACTACCAGCAAGTCCGGTAACTGAAACCTCAATCTCTGTTGTTCAAGGCTATCATTACCCAGTAAAGTAGCTGTGCCAGAGAACCGATGGCAGCTACGACATAGGTCATTGCTGCCCAATGAAGAGCATCCTTAGCCCGATCTTGGTCCATGCTTTTTGCGACACCACTAGACTGAATCCATGCAAGTGCTCGTTTACTTGCATCAAATTCTACTGGGAGAGTTACAAAAGAAAAAAGAGTGGTTGCAGCGAAACAGACAACAATCAGCCAAATGAAGGCTGGGTTGCTGAATGCGAACATGCCAACAAATGATAGGATAAAAATCACGTTCATCATGTTAGAAGCGATATTTACGGCAGGCACCATTTTTGAACGCATTGTTAGCCATGTGTATGCTCTTGCATGTTGTACAGCATGACCACACTCGTGTGCAGCTACAGCGGCTGCCGCGACGTTACGCATATGGTAAACCGCCTCACTCAAGTTGACTGTTTTGTTTTCTGGGTTGTAGTGATCGGTGAGCTGTCCTGGCACGCTGATTACTCTGACGTCGTTGATGCCGCTCTCACGTAACATTTGTTCGGCAACCTCACGACCGGACATTGGAAGCGGAGCCTGTGAGTGCTCGGCAAAACGGCGCTTCAGCGTGTTGCTAACCATCCATGAAACCAGCATGGTGCCACCAATAATGATCCAATATAGCATGGGGATACTGCTAACATTGAAGGCTAGAAAGGCAGGGAAGTTATCGATAGAGTGCATCATAGTAATTTGTGATATTGCTGTAAACAATGTGCGTAAATTTCGTCGTGATGCAACAGGTTTTTACAGCATAGTTGTGACTGTTATACAGATTTGAGATTATTGTGCTGATGCATTTAAAATGGTTACGTAGACTAATCTACTATGTTTCTAAGTGATTCAATTTGTGGGCGAAGATTGCGTATTCATTAAAAAATAAATCCCCAAGTATCCCGATATTGAGAGGGGCGAAATTCTAAATACATAACTCGGTATGAGATTCGCGCTGGTGTGATAGTCCTTGGAAATTGTTTAAAAACACATAGAATAGGTCTATGGACATTGTTATGCAGATACTTATGGAGCCATTCACGTGGGGTCTGGTTTTAGGATTGTTTCTGATGAGCGTCATTTGGCAATCCATGCGCAAAGATATCGTTAATCTCAAACACGAAAACAAACGTATCAACGAGGATAACAAAGAATTACAAGGCCATCTTAACACGCAGCTTAAAATCAACGCCAAGGGCAACGAACAGCTTCAAGTGCAACTCGATGAGCTGCGCGAGCAAAACGATAACCTCCGTGCCAACGTTGGCATCCTAAAACAAAAGGCAGGACGCGTTGAGATGCGACAACTTCACTTGATGGAATCTGCAGTGAGTGTGATGCGCGAGCAGGCACCTGGATTTGCTCCGGCCTGGGAAAAAGCGATGCGTGATGCCGAAGCTGCGGAGGTAGCTGGTGAAGGCGGGCTAAAAAAACTCATACGCAAGGTGCTGCCGGGAGGAAAGATAAAAAAGCCGACTATGAAGACTGGTGAATCACAAACCGAGCAAGGTAATCAGTAGGCATGACTCATGTCTTGAATCTTGAATCTTGAATATTCTGGTTTCCCATGCTTTTCTCCGCCCGCGGTGGTGATGAATGCATGGCCGCCAATTTTAACCAAGGCAAAATATCATCATGAAAATCGTCGTCGCATATTCGGGAGGTCTTGATACCTCAGTCCTTCTTCTCTGGCTTAAGGAAAAGTATAACGCAGAAATTATAGCCTATTGTGCCGACGTCGGCCAGGGTGAGGAACTGGATGGACTGGAGGAAAAAGCTCTTAGCACTGGTGCCAGTAAATGTTACATCGGTGATTTGAAAGAGGAGTTTGCGGCTGATTACATCTATCCTATGTTCCAAGCGAATGCGCTATACGAAGGACGCTACCTTCTTGGAACATCGATTGCTCGTCCGTGTATCTCCAAAGGCATGGTTGACGTAGCCCTCGCCGAGGGGGCTGATGCCATCGCACACGGTGCCACGGGTAAGGGGAATGATCAGGTTCGCTTCGAGCTTTCCGTCGCTGCCTTAGCTCCCGACATCAAAATGATTGCCCCATGGCGTGATGATGAGTTCCGCGCACAGTTTCCCGGTAGATCCGAAATGATAGCCTACTGCGAGGAGCATGGGATTGATGTCACAGCATCTAAGAAGAAGCCGTACTCAATGGATCGCAACTTGCTGCATATTTCCTTTGAAGCCGGAGCACTAGAAGACACGTGGTATGACGCTACCGGTGAAGCCGATCGTGATATGTATGTTTTATCAGTTTCTCCCGAAGAAGCACCGGACACTCCAGAATATGTAGAATTCCTTTTTGAAAAAGGAAACATTATAGGGCTTAACTACGATGGGCTCGACCAAATCATCTCCGACCTTGGCGACTTTGAAGTAGAGGGAGAAAAAGACGGTTACACATTACTCTCACCCTATGGGGTGATGCGTGTGCTCAATTTCTTAGGTGGAAAACACGGTATTGGTCGCGTGGACATCGTCGAGAACCGTTTTGTCGGTATGAAATCGCGAGGTATTTATGAGACCCCTGGTGGAACTATCATCCTCGCTGCGCATCGTGATTTGGAAACGTTAACGGTTGATCGCGAAGCCCAGTATGTGCGAGACGATCTTATTACCAAATACTCTCAACTCGTCTACAACGGTTTCTGGTTTGCTCCCGAGCGCGAGGCCATACAGGCACTTGTTACTTCTACCCAGCAAACAGTTTCAGGTGAAGTTCGCCTCAAGCTCTACAAAGGTAACTGCATGCAGGCAGGACGCCGGTCGCCGTTCTCTATGTATGACGAAGATGTCGCGACAATGGAAGGTGGAGCCGAAGAGGCCTATAACCAAAACGATGCTACAGGCTTCATTGCCCTGAACGCACTTCGCCTCAAAGCGAGTTCGCGCCAGCAAGACGCTTAATGGAAGGCTTGTTCTTTACACTCTGCTGACAAGCTATTAAGCGATTCATACCCAACCACAAAATGGACGAAGCTGTCATTTACACAATTCTTGGAGAAGAGGGATTCACCAAAATGGTCGCCGCTTTTTATAAACGAGTGAAAACCGATGAGCTTATTGGGCCAATGTATCCTGAGGAGGATTTTGCTGGTGCTGAAGAGCGGCTTCGTGATTTTCTGCTATTTCGTTTTGGCAATGATCCGCGTTACCAAGCTAAGCGCGGGCATCCAAGACTGCGTATGCGTCATGCTCCGTTCCCTATTGGCGATGCGGAAGTAAAGCGGTGGCTTGAGTTGATGGATGCCGCAATGGAGGAGACCAATGTGCCCAATGCTGTTCAATTTGACCTCCGTTCATTTTTCACCATGGTGGCACACAATATGAAAAACAAGTAGCGCTGAAGCTAAACTGTATTAACATTAAGTATGGATAAATTATGGATTGTGGTGAGCATTATTGCTCTATACCTTGCTCTACAGCTGTGGATTCTCCCTGCATTTGGGGTTCCCACATGAATGTCTGGTAAGTGTCCTCCGGGTGAGGGCGAGGAAAAGAAGGGCAGAGTG
>JABHEX010000365.1 GCA_018676385.1 Akkermansiaceae bacterium | reverse complement strand
CAGTTTTTTTTACGAAGCGGGCAATGCGCCCCGCATTCCTGCCGAGATCAGAGAGTGTTTTATCTGCAAAAAAATGCATATATCCAGCCTTTTCAAGCTGGTGATTCAATTGGATTTGAAAATCCAGACCCTTATCTTCAGATTCGAAAAGCATCACCGCCACCCGCAATACCTGAGCGGTATGATCATCCGGCAGAGCAATCTTGCGCCGCCGACCAACACCCTGCGGCACCAGCAAACCATCTCTCTCAAGGTGCTTGAGCGCCATCTTGACAGTGTCACGCCCGACGCCGAGCTGCGCCACCAGATGGCTCTCGCCTGGCATCGTGTCCACCCATGTTCCGCGTAATAACTCCTGCCGAAGATATTCGGCAACCTGCTCGGAAGCGGAGAGAACACGTAACAGATTCATGGAATTAAACCTGTGGATATTCGGTATAGACGTCAATAAATAAAATCTATCAGAATTAAAGAAACCTTGTTACGAACACATAACTTGATTGTGTGATGAGCACGATCCCTTACCAAGTTATGAGTGATACACCTAGAACCGATGTGATTGTGAGAAATGCAGAAAGACATCAAGACTCTTTTCTCGAGGCCTACCTGAATATACGTGAACTAGCGAAGGAGCTGGAGAGAGAGAATAATCAGCTGCGCTCGGCTAATTCAAGTAAACGATCCATTAGCAAGGCCAGCTCCATACAGAAAGCAAAGAAAACGCCTAAAAAATTAGTTCGTTCATCCAACTGATTTGCTAACCAATCTGGAATATTCTGTTAGTCTTTGCTGTTTTGCATGATTGCGACCACTAATCTCTCTTGTTGATAAAAAATATGAGCCGACACAACATTTTGCTACCGTTATCACTGGATGACGTCGACGTAGTTTGGAAAACTCTTAAGAGCCAACGTTTCGAATTCAGCGAACGCGACTACGCCCACTTCACATCAAAGCGCAACGGTCTGCACGTCACCATTTACGAAAAGGGGCCAAAGATGCTAATACAAGGACACGAAGCAGTTGACTTTGCGAGGGAGGTAATGGAGCCGCTAGTCACCGGGAAAGCGATGGCTAAGAACTGAGCATCAAACAATCTCGTGATTCGGGGAGGTGATATGCTCACAAGTCATGTCTTTCCAGTCATAGCCGTTGACGATAGAGGTATTGCTTGTGGTGCTTGCGGATCCACTTGGACTAGATGTTTTAAGCAAATCGCCAATAGGGAGAGCGGCCCGATTTTCATGCATTGGTTTTAGAAAATGCAGGACAAGTTGGGCTCCGCCACGGACGTGCCATTGAATCAATTACAAATCGTACTGTGGAATCTTCATCCACTCGCCTCCTTTGAGGCATGACTTATGGGCAATCATACCAGCCAAGGTCATGTTCAAGGCATCACCTATATCGACGATGGGTTTCCGGTCGAGTAAGATGGACTCGATAAAGTCATTGGTCAGTCGGCCATGAGATCCTCCATGACTACCGCCCCCAACGCTGGGTGGCAATGCCGGGCGTTGGCCGTTGATTTTCTTATCGTGTGGTTTTTGCCCGTAAACACGGCCTTTCTCACCGTGGGCATTCTTCATATCCCAGCTAACACCCATGCGTGACATTCCCCCCTCGCTGGTTTTAAGCAAAGCGATCTGCGTACCGTAGAGATTCTTATACTGATTGGTCGGTTCCTTGAATACCGAGTAGTGGCTTCCCATTCCGAGACCAGACACCTCGGTGAATCGGCCACCCGTGACGGACACATAATAGGCTGTGGCGTGAGTCGGATACCACATCGGTGGCACGGCACGGCGCCATCCGTATGCATCGATCTTTCCATTCTTCGGGTTATAACTTCCGAGCACTCCGATGCCATCATGCCAGTATTCTCCTTCTGAGTAGATGATCTTTCCAAGTGCACCCGCCTGATATTGCACCCTCTTCTCGTAGAGCGCCGCGTGGAAGGTGGACGTCTCATTCATCATATATTTCATGCCGCTCTTCTTCACGGCATTAAATAATTTTTCAGCCTCGTCT
>JABHEX010000364.1 GCA_018676385.1 Akkermansiaceae bacterium | reverse complement strand
TGCTCGATATTGGATGTGCCAAAGGCTTTATGCTCTATGACTTTCAGCGGCTGATGCCGGGCATCACCCTCCGCGGTATTGATATCAGTGAGTACGCTATTGAGGCGTCCTTACCCGAGGTTAAGCCCCTCCTCGACGTCGGCAATGCCACCACACTCCCCTACCCCGATGACAGCTTTGATTTGATCATTGCCATCAATACGCTTCATAACCTACAGGGTCAGGATCTCATCGACGCGTTCTCTGAGGTGAAGCGCGTTACCAAACGCCACGCATTTGTTACCGTAGATGCGTATCGAGATGAGTCAGAGAAAGAGGCGATGTTGAGCTGGAATCTCACCGCAAAAACCGTCAAAAGCGTTGAGGAATGGAAGACCTTCTTTCAGGACATCGGCTATACCGGTGACTTCTTCTGGTTTACACCATGACCGACCTATCTGACGTCACCTATCGGCTTTACCGCTCCATGTTGCGAGTGCGGATGATCGAACGGGCCATTGCCGCGGAGTACTCTAATCAGGAAATGCGCTGCCCCGTGCATCTGAGCATTGGTCAAGAGGTAGCGGCCGCCGCCGTATGCGATGTGCTGCGACAGGAGGATTGGGCGCTATCAAGCCATCGTAGCCATGCCCACTACCTGGCCAAGGGCGGCGACCTGAATCGCATGATCGCCGAGTTATATGGCAAAGCCACGGGTTGCACCGGTGGCTTTGGTGGGTCGATGCATCTCACCGACCTCAAAGCCGGGTTTATTGGTGCCACACCTATTGTTGGCAGCTCTATCCCTATTGCGGTAGGGGCGGCGTTGAGTGTAAAGCAGCGGGGCCTCGATAAAGTGGTCGTCGCATTCTTCGGTGATGGGGCGCTGGAAACAGGTGTCGCCCACGAGAGCATGAACTTTGCCTCGGTGCATCAGCTACCTATTCTCTTTGTCTGCGAGAACAACCTGTACTCGGTGTACTCCCCACTCTCTGTTAGGCAGCCACCTAACCGGCCGCTATGCGAGCTACCGAAAGCCCATGGCATTTTGTCCGACTCGATCATCGGAGACGACGCGCTCGCGGTGCTGGGCCGAGCAGAGCGCCTCATTGCAACTACCCGAGAAAGCTTACAACCTACCTTTCTTGAAATCGGCGTGTACCGGTGGGTGGAGCACTGCGGACATCAAGAGGACGACCATCTAGGCTACCGACCCGACGCCGAGATTGCCGACTGGCAATCTCGCGATGCACTCACAATTTTGGAAGCAGGCATTCCATCTGGCGTCAGGGAAACGATGGCCGCTGAAATTGACCAGGAAATTGCTCAGGCATTTCAGTTTGCGCGACAGAGTGAATTCCCCAGCGCCGACTCGCTCGATACCAAAGTCTATGCCTCGAACCACTCTGCGGAACCAGCGCTGGAGCCAGAGCCTACAACACGGATGATCACCTTTGCCGAGGCACTCAACGAAGCACAGGCCTATGCGCTCGAGAACATCGAAGGGACTTATTTAATGGGGTTGGGTGCACCTGACCCCAAGGGCATATTCGGGTCCACCTTAGGTTTACAGGAAAAATTTGGTGAGAAAAAAGTCTTCGACGTGCCCATATCAGAAAATGCGCTCACTGGCGTCGCATTGGGGAGCGCAGCGACAGGACTGCGGCCCATCCTGACGCATCAACGGGTGGACTTTGCGCTGGTATCAATCGATCAGATCGTGAACCAGGCCGCCAAGTGGCATTACATGTTTGGTGGCGAAATGAGCGCTCCCATGGTGATCAGAATGATCATCGGCAGAGGCTGGGGCCAGGGACCACAGCACAGCCAGGCGCTGCACGCCTGGTTTGCGCATATTCCGGGCCTGAAAGTCGTGCTACCCGCCACCGGATATGATGCGAAGGGCATGCTCATCGCCGCTGTAAAAGACGAGAACCCTGTTGTATTTCTGGAGCACCGATGGCTATACAACATAAAAGATGCGGTACCCGAGTCTGGCTACGAGATCCCCCTCGATAAAGCGGTTATAAAAAGAAAGGGTGCAGATGTCACCCTGATTGGGATCTCTTACATGACGCTAGAGTGCTTGCGGGCCGCCGACCTGCTTGCTAGGCAAGGCATCAGCGCAGAGGTCATTGACTTACGCAGTGTGCGGCCGATTGATTACGACACGCTTATCAATTCAGTCCAAAAAACAGGCCTCGTTCTGATCGCAGATCATGCAACCTTGGTTGGGAGCATAACCAGTGAACTCGCGTCGAGGCTCAGTGAAAAGCTCTTCGATTCACTAAAAAAAGCGCCGATCAGAGTTGGCCTGCCTGACTACCCGGTACCAACGTCGCATCAGCTTGCTGAAGGCTATTACCCTCTCGCCAGCACCATTTTTGACTCCACGGTCACCGCTTTGGGCTTGCCTTCTTTACGACGTGAACTAACCACGAACCAAATCCCTCGTGATCAGCCGGATGCCTCGTTTACTGGGCCTTTCTAAATGACAGATCACCTCGGCCCAAAAGAAGCGCGAAAAGGCCTTACACAAGCGTTGTAAATTAGCGGATTCAAGCGACCCCTCACTCATGCCAACTCAAAGCATAGATACCCTGTAACAACCCTATAAAAAGGTTTTAAAGACTCGGGTAATGGGTATGCTAGCAGCATGCAATCATCTAAGTTTAGCTCATGAAGATAACCGCAGCAGTCTTAGAGCGAACCGGCCAACCTCTGCATTTGCTAGATCTTGAAATTCCCAAACTCCAGCGGGGCCAGGTGCTAGTCAAAATCGCTTATAGCGCGATTTGCCGCAGTCAATTGATGGAGATAAATGGATCAAGAGGACACGACAAGTGGCTACCACACCTACTTGGGCACGAAGCTTCAGGGGTAGTGGTCGCCCTAGGTCCGGAAGTTACTAAAGTCAGAGAAGGTGACGAAGTCATCCTTACTTGGATAAGATCCTCCGGTATCGAATCTTCGACCCCTAAGTACCTTTACAATGGCCAAACCATAAATGCAGGACCAGTTACGACGTTCAGTAATTACTCAATAGTCTCTGAAAATAGAGTTGTCATGAAACCGCAAGGGCTGGACATGGATGTTGCCGTCTTATTTGGATGCGCCCTGGCAACGGGGTCCGGCATGGCGCTAAACGAAATCCACCCAAATCTTGACGATACTGTCTTGGTCTTGGGTCTCGGCGGAGTGGGGATGGGGGCGTTGCTAACCCTGGTCGCTTCGGGCAAGAAAAATGTTTTTGCAGTAGATCGGGATGATGCGAAATGCGCACTAGCAAAATCATTTGGTGTCGAAGCCTTAAAGTTTACGGAGGAGAGTCAGTTACTGAACTCACTGGAAAAGTTGGTTCCAGGGGGTTTCGACTATTGCATTGAGGCCGGAGGAAGTGCCGGCACCATTGAGCTTGGTTTCGCAACACTGAAGACCAATTCGGGCACCCTACTATTTGCATCACACCCACCAAATAACGACCGTATAAGCCTTGCACCACATGAATTAATCAGTGGAAAAAAGATCAGGGGCAGTTGGGGAGGGGCAATAGCACCAGACTCCGACATCCCAAAACTTGCTCATTTATTTAAAGAGACAAATACGTCCATTGAGAAGTTAATCGAGAATCAATTTTCATTAGAGCAGATAAATGATGCTGTGGATCTTTTTTCAAAAGGATCCATTTTTCGGCCGATATTGGTAATGGACCACCCCTAGGAAACTTAATTTTGAAAGGTCTCAATACAGCGTTCATATCAGGCAACTTCAATGTTGTACATCCAGGTCATGTGCGCCTTTTTGCTTTCGCAAAGCAGCTAGCGGCAAAGTTAATAATTGGCGTCAATAGTGACAAAGTCGGTGGAGCAGACATCCATATCAGCCAGGCACTGAGACTTGAAGCGCTGAAAAGCAACTCTTGGGTAGACGAAGTGGTCTTGGTAGACGGTGATATTAACCAGATCCTCCTCGAACTGAGGCCTGACATTATTGTTAAGGGCAAGGAATTCGAAAACCGACAAAATCCGGAAGAAGAGGCCGCCGCAGGATATGGCGGACGGCTCATTTTTGGTTCCGCAGAGGTTTCGCTTTCTTCCTTAGAGCTCCTCAGTAGGGATTTACCAACCGTTCCTGCATCAGGATTTTCGGTGCCACACAACTATATCAAACAACATCAAATTGACTATCAATCGATGATTGAGCTCGTTCAAAACTTTTCAGGTCTGAAGGTTTGCGTAATAGGAGATCTCATTGTCGACGAGTACATCACTTGTGAGGCCCTAGGAATGTCTCAAGAGGACCCGACACTCGTGGTCTCCCCAATTGATAAAAGAAGGTTCGTCGGGGGCGCAGGCATAGTCGCGGCACACGCAAGCGCTCTGGGAGCAAACGCTACTCTAATTAGTGTTTGCGGAAAGGACGAGGTAGGAGATTTTGCACGACAGACGCTTGATAACTATGGAGTGACATCAAAATTAGTCATAGATGAGAGCAGACCAACGACACTTAAACAACGATATCGAGCTGAAAATAAAAGTTTATTGCGAGTCAGTCATCTCCGCCAAAGCTCAGTTTCACTACCACACCAAATAGAGCTTATTAATCAGGCAAAAGCCGTAATTGAGAACAGTGACTTATTAGTATTTTCCGATTTCAATTATGGCTGCCTACCCCAACGCGTTGTCGACAGTTGCACAGAACTCGCTATTGAGGAAAACGTTATTCGAATTGCTGACAGTCAGTCATCATCGCAAGTAGGCGACGTCTCTAGATTTAAAGAAATGACTTTAATATCGGCTACTGAGCGAGAAGTGAGAATAAGTCTGAGAGACAAGGATGATGGCCTACCGGTCATCGCACAAAAACTCGCATCGGATACGCAATGCCCTCATATTATGCTCAAGCTGGGGGCGGATGGGGTACTGTTACATATGCTGGGCAACAACAATTTAATGATCACAGATAGGCTTCCAGCACTCAACTCAAGTCCAATAGATGTTGCAGGTGCAGGTGACTCCATGCTGATTACTGCAGGACTCACCATTGCAGCAGGCAACTCCGCGTGGGAGTCCGCCGTAGTGGGTAGCGTCGCTGCTGCGCTACAGGTTGGTAAAATGGGAAATATTCCAATTAAAGCAGAGGAGTTACACGCAGCTTTGATTGCTCTAGGGGGTGAAGTAGCGTAACAACCTTTCTGTTTTGCAATACGATGGATTTTTTAGCTTCGATACGCTGCGATTAGTAGTATTAAGTCACTGGGCTTTGGAATAAAAAGTGGTTCTTATAATCGGATTGCGTCTCTGTAAAGTTCGTTCAGGGGTGCTCTCATTACGATGCGCGTCAAACCATCCTCAGAAATTCCATACTGCTGCGTATATTCAGATATCAATGCAGCCTTCTCGGCATCATGGAAAAACTTAAACAGCGAAGGAGTGGGAAGCAAATAATCCTGTGGGCTCAAAGGGCCTTGTCGTTCGAGCGCCAAACTAAAATCAAAACTGAAGGTACGTTCATAAACGTCATCAAATACCAAAACGTCTTTCGTCCGTAGAAAGTTAAAATCCGCTAGCTCGTTTATAAATTTATCGAGCGTCGACTCTCTTGATATTACCTCAGACGAAAATTCGGAGAACATTTTGAACACTGTTTCATGTAATAACGCATGGAACTTAAACACTGCGGCCGCTTTGGCATTCGCCATCTCGTTAGTGCTTTTCACGTCCGTCGAAGTACTAGCTTTGTCCAACTGAAAAAACGTTTTCATCTCGTCAACATCATCCCAAAGACAACTCTGAGAATCACAGATAAATGCGTCATAAATTTGGCTCAAGGCACTAGGATGGCTATCGCGACTTTCGTGGAAATACTGTATGAAATTGAACCAAGATAAATTCAAGTATCGACACAATCTCTGCAACAGTAAGAAGATACCTGTGTTGTGCAGTATTTCGACACTTAAGTCGAGCTGCCTACACTCTAGATAATCAGCAAAAGACAGCGTATTGTTAGCAACACAAATCTCCTCCCATTCTAAAGAGAAAAAGTTGCCCCCAAATATCTTGTACTGGCCGAATGATCTGGGCATCGGCCGAAACTTAGTTTTCATGTCATGTTTAGCTCGAGACTCCGGGGTATTTAGCTCAGTTTGTGGCAGCATTATCAGCTGGTACATTCTCACCATCCCCATGTGAGAATCGATCACATCACGGAGGCTGTTGGTGTGTGCTTCGACACAGTCCCCCGGCAACCCAAGAATTAGCTCCGAGTAGGTCCCGGAAGATGATTCAGAACTCTGATCCGCGATCTCGGTTAAAGCGTCGGTAGCAATATTCGACCGCTTTATGTTCTCTAAAATAGTGTCATCTGTGGACTGAAGCGAAGCGGTTATTTTCAGAGCACCACTGAGAAGTGAAGACACTTCAAGTATCCTCTCTTTGCGATTTTTCCCTGTTGATACCACTAACCGTTTTGGCCAGCCATGTTTAGCTTGCACATCAGCAATCACCTCGGCTTTACCCTTGTCTTCCCTATACATTCCAAAGTTAGCGTCCGACAGAAATAGATCCGGCACGTTATTAATCCGTGCTGCAATATACGCGAGCTCGTCTGCGAGCTCTGTTCGCTGAGCCACCTTATTGTAGTAAGTAGCGCCTTCGGAACAAAATGTGCAGGCAAAAGGGCAACCGCGAGTCGTGTGCACTAAAGGCGCTAATTTTCCGTCAAAAAACTTGTCCATCATCCCCATTAAGTAAGGTGACGGAATATGATTTAGATCTCGTATACGCGACAGCTCTGGTCCTTGTTGGATCTCTCCTGCCCACCAATAATGACAGTTGGGTAGCTCTGGCATTGATGACTTCAATAGCTCAGTGTTGAAGTCCAACTCTGCTAATTTTTCAACCAAAGCTAGCGTTGCAAGCTCTCCCTCCTTCACGATATAGAAATCTATCAGCGGATAGCGCTGCCAAAAGAGCTCTGTCTCGCGTTTCGTCAGGCCGTAATTTGGGCCACCAAAAATTACTATTACTTCGGGGTGCCTCTCTTTTATTTTCCTCGCATAATCATATGATATGTTGCAGTTCCAAGAGTAATTAGAGAAGCCAACTAACGTCGGTACGCTCTCCTCTACCCTTTGAGCAAGATCGCCGGGGTATTTGAATAGCTCCACCTCAACTTTCGTTTCGAGGTTTTCTTTCAGGCAAGCTCCGACAAGCCCGACTCCTAATGGGAATACATTAGACGATAATGACTCTCCTACGTGAGTGAGATCTGCTAGAAAGATGCGTGGCGTCATCGGCATATTATTTTTCATTACCCTCAGGTGAAGTTCGGCTACCGCGACCTTCGCGCTTTGATTCATTGCCAGTCATAATTTTTCTCGCAACACCAAATTGCTCTCCAATGGACAATCCGCCATCCGT
This sequence comes from Akkermansiaceae bacterium, assembly GCA_018676385.1. GTDB lineage: Bacteria > Verrucomicrobiota > Verrucomicrobiia > Verrucomicrobiales > Akkermansiaceae > Oceaniferula. The sequence continues at coordinate 2,248 of JABHEX010000364.1, read as the reverse complement.
GACGATGCTTTGTCCCGTTATATAGGAGCCTGCATTACTGGATAAAAATATTGCGACATTCGCGATATCACCTGCGCTCGCTGCCCTTTGCAAGGGTATCACCTGCCTTATGATCTCCCTATTTTCTGGATCATCTGTAATCGACGGCCCGACCGCTCGCTCCACGATTCCTGGACAAATGGCATTTACCCGGACCCCCGATCCACCGAACTCAAAGGCCAAGTAGCGAGTTAATTGCTCTATGGCGGCTTTGCCAGAGTGATAAGCGCAAGTCTGATGCGTAATCAGAGCCCCCGCAGTTGAGCCAAAGTTGACAATACTTCCCTGCGACTTGATTAGATGGGGTAGAGCCTCGCGCGAGATGTTTGCCTGAGCTTTTACCAGTACATTCATTTCATAATCCCAATGCTCCATCGTAAAGGCTTCTTGGGATAAATTAGACGCACCTCTGTTTTTCCTACTTGGCGCTGCGCTATTGACCAACACATCGATGCCGCCATGTACTTTTACTACTTTCGAAATGGCTTTCTTTATATGCTTGGGGTTTGAAACATCAGCGCATATAAAGGTTGCCTCTCCACCCTGATTTTTTATTTGTTGAGTAACAGCATTAGCTGCCACATCGTCTATATCGACAATGAAAATTTTAGCATTCAGTGCGGCAAATTTTTCCGCTACCCCTCGTCCTATTCCGCTTGCGCCACCGGTCACCACAACAACTTTATTCGATACGTCGAATAATTCTTTTACACCGTTGTTTTTCGGCATGATGATAATCGCCTCGTTCAGCGTGTTTTACTATGTCGGATTTCGACTTTGCTGATTGCTGCAGCGGCACCCACCAGCAAGGACTCAACGACGACGTTGGCAACATCCTCTGGTGATATTTGCCAGCTGTCAGGCCGCTCGTCACCAAAATCCGTAGCCACTCGGCCGGGCATGATTGTCGTGACCTTAATGTTTTGAGGGGCAGCGTCCAGGAACAATGCCTCGGTGAACCCATTCAAGCCGAACTTGGAGGCGTTATAAGCCGCCCCACCGGGAAAGCCGACCACGGCTGATCTGCTGGACATATTTACGATGTGGCCTCCACCTCTTACCCGAAGGTGAGGCATAACTGCTTTTGAACAGTAGAACGCCCCTGAGAGGTTTGTAGATATGACCTCATTCCATTGATCTATTGTTAGGTCTTCAACGCCGCCGCGATGGACAACTCCCGCATTATTGATGAGAATATCTACACCACCAAAAATATCAGCTGTAAAGTCCACCAACTTAGTCACCGAAGAATAGCAACGAACGTCACATTTTTTGAATATTAAATTAGGGAATTCGTGAACAAATCCACGTCCACTCTTGGAGCAGGCAACAACTTTCACACCATTATCCGAGAGTACTTCAACGACAGCTTTACCGATGCCTCGTGAACCTCCGGTGACTACGGCAACCTTATTTTTTAGCATTGGTCTAGGCACAGGTTACTTCTCCCAGTCGGTGGGTTTTAACACGGCACTATCCCATTAAAGCGCACTTTCATCCCCTTACTTGCTCGTCATAAAAGTGGCCGAGGCAACGCCATCGTTCTTACGTCTTTAAACTCGGAATCAGCATGTTTGCGTCGAGTTCCGCCCGTGAAAGCTGAGGGTCTTGGTCTTCGTTTGGACAGCCAAACTTGACTTGTGGCAGAACTCGATGCTCCGGGCGAATCTTAACCACACACAAAACTGGCCCCTTAGATGAAAAAACTGAGAGCAAACCGTCATCGATGCCGCAATTATTCGATATCGTTTCCGTGCGTAAGCCAAAAGCCCTGCCGATGGCTATAAAATCAAGTTGCGGCAACCCCCCCTCTGGAGACGAGGCAAAATAATCTGAAGCAAACCATTGATCCTGAGTTTGGCGGATCATCGAATGCCCGGCGTTGTCGATAACTAAAATTTTTATTGGTAGGTTATGTTTCGCGATCGTTGCCAGCTCATGGATAGTCATCATCAAGCTGCCGTCGCCAATAATGCAAACCACCTCCGAAGTCGGGCTGGCAAAACATGATGCGATACCCGCAGGGATGGACCAGCCCATCGCCGTATTGTTGCAGTCGTGGAGGACACGCTGCCCTTCTTTCACTTCGAATGCCTGCATCAACCACGCAACTGAACATCCGGTGTCGACACACACCACCGAATTACTATTGCAACGATGAGATAAACGCTTAATAAACACATATGGGTTCGTATCCTGCTCTCGTAAT
>JABHEX010000363.1 GCA_018676385.1 Akkermansiaceae bacterium | reverse complement strand
TTTGATGGGTCGTAGTGAATCCCGTGGTCGAGATGCGTGGACGCGTAGTCCTTGAGCGATCCTGCAGCAGCAGCAGCCTCACGCAAATGATCCTGCAACCTGAGCATACGTCTCGAAATGTGGTCGGAGTATGGCTCAAGCCATGGGTCGTCCTTAACCAGCTTCGGGATATCATTGCTCATGCGCGCAGATTAACCGACGAAGGGCGTGGAAGACACGGAAAATCGGGTGTGATGACTGGTATTGGACGAGGCTTTCTTAACTACTTAATTTTTCTCCTTCACAGGTTTTTCCAAATTGCTTGTGATGAGCTCACGTATGTAATCTGCGGTGAGGATTTCTGGAGTAATGATTGGTTCATCCTTACCAGGGACGTAAAGCACGTTCACGGGGATGGCGGTCCGACCGAGCTCCTGGAGTTTTTTTTCAATCTCTGGATTGGGATTAGTTTTGTCTCCTTTGAGTGCTACGACACCATACTCTTTGAAAAGCTCAACAATTTCTGGCGGGTAGGCATTCTTTTTATTCACCTGGCATGTGGCGCACCATGTTGCTGTAAAATCGACGTAGACAGGCGTACCTGCATCATTGAGTTCCTCGACTTTGACGGCACTCCATTTTTCCCACTGAAGCTGTTTGGATTTGTCGGGAGGAATAAGCATTAAAATACCACCCAGAAGTCCGGCGACTGTGAGAACCTTTGCGATTGTTTTTGCCTTTTTGGACCGGTGCGGAAGGTTCCAGCGTCCGTAAATCCAGAGTGCGGTGGCGATCAAACTCAGACCGATGATGCTGTCGAGCATGAAGTCGAGCCCGGTCTGTGCGACGTAAACCCATAATAGATATCCGGCTGTAGCGAATAGAAGGAATGACATCGCCTGTTTGAAGCTTTCCATCCATGGGCCGGGGCGGGGGAGTTTTTCGACTAGATGAGGAAAGACAGAGAGAACGAGATAGGGCAGGGCGAGTCCGAGCGCCATGGCAGTGAATGCCAGCATGAACTGCACATTGGGAAGGATAAAAGCCGCACCAATGGCTGCTCCTAGAAACGGAGCGGAGCATGGTGTGGCAACGACAGTGGCCAGAACTCCACTAAAGAAAGACCCCTGAAGTCCCTGTTTGCTTTGGAGTTTGCCTCCGACACCTGTAGCGCTGGTGCCGATTTCAAAGACACCAAACATGTTGAGTGCGAGGATAAACATCAGCAGAAGAATCGTCAGCACGACGTAAGGATTCTGAAGTTGGTAACCCCATCCGACCTCATCGCCAGCACCCTCGAGGGCTTTGTTTCGTAGTGAAAGTAGGAATCCAGCAAGAACCCAAAATGATGTCAGTACGCCGACTGCGAAAGCAACGCCATGAAGCATGACTTTCTTTTTATCCTCACCTGCCTGTTGGGCAAATCCCATGATCTTGAGCCCGATGACTGGAAAAACGCATGGCATCAAGTTGAGAATGAGGCCGCCTAATAACATTCCGCCGATGATACCTAACAATGTGCCGAAGCTTGCCGATTCAAGCGGTTTTTTATCAAATGCCAGCTCGCTAAATTCTAATCCCTTGCGGGTGTCACCTTTAATCCAACCAGACTTCGAATGGAGAATGCCTGATAGGTGATCTCGCTTCTCGACCTCATCGCCATTGCCAGTAGTCTTGGCTGCAGGAATGCTGATCTGATAGCCGGTATCAGTTTTCTCAAACTTCTGCGGGTTTGTGCCATTGGTCTGATTGTCCGAACTCATGAACACAACATCTTTCAGCTCAGGTGCGCTTGAATCGCTTGAAGAGAGGTCGATGATAAATGTCCCGCCTTGTTTGAAAACCTTGATGACCCATGGCGAGTTCGTGAGCGGTATTGATTTTTGAGCAGCATTGAACAGCGATTTTTGGATATCATCGATTTGAGTTTCGTTGGTAACCGGAATATTGACGCTGAGATCGAGTGAGTTGGGTGGCAGGCATCCCTTATCGTTACATAGCTGCCAGTGCGGAGTTACTTTGAGCTCTGCGGTGGTGCCCGGTTTTGCACTGTCAGGCACGCTGATGTCGGCAAGGATCGCATAGCTACCCTCGTAAACGTAAAATTGTGTTCCGCTACTGTCGTAGAGGTGCGGTGTAGGCCAGTGGAGTTTTTTGAGTTCAAATCCCTCGGGTAATTCCCAATCAAACTTTAGCGGTAATCCAGGTCCACCTGGGTTTTTGTAATACGCGTGCCAGCCATCTTCGTGCTCTAACTGGATTGCCAGTGTGACTGTACTGCCGGGTGCAACGGATTTTGCTTCGGAGATTAACTGCGCCGGAACGATCTCCTTTGCAAATGGATTGAAGTCTTCATCCTGGGCAGAAGCGTTGAAGGCGAAAAGTATTAGTAAACTGGTGAGAAGGTGTTTCATAGCGAGGGTACAGACAGTAGCATGTTTGGTTCTCTAAAAGAGCGGTGTCAGCGGAGTATGTTCCCAAAAAAAATCATGCCAATTGAGGTTCGGGTTCCTCAGGTGGTTCGCTCGAGTCATCGTCGGGCTTCTTTGTTTCCCGTGGATCCATGATCTTACGCTCCCAGACGTAGCGGCGGAAGAGCACTTTCACGGCAGCAGTTAACGGTACTGCAAGGAGAGCACCAATAAAGCCACCGAACAGAAGGGACCAGAAAAGCATAGAAAATATGACTGTCATTGGGTGCAGGCCTACAGAGTCACCAACGATTTTTGGTGCAGTAACGAGTGAGTTAATTTGCTGAACAACCAAGAAAATGCTGATAACTGCAGCAACATAAATCCATGGGTTGTCTCCGAGATAGCTTGGGTGGTTTCCAAAGTGAACGTATGCAATCACACACGCGGGAACCATGCAAATAATATTACCGATGAATGGGATGACGCCAAGGATTGCAAGGATCAAGCCGATGAGTAGTCCGTATGGTAATTGGAAAATCCAAAGGGCAATACCAACTAGCAAGCCGTCAATAAATGCTACGAGCATTTGGCCACGGAAAAATGAGATCAGATATCCATTGATTTCTTGCAGGGTATCGACCACCTCGTTTTTAAAGTTAGAGGCTTTGAGTGGGACGTAGTCGTGCCAGTGTGCTTTAATGCCCGAGCTTTCCTTAAGGAAATAATAGAGATAAATAGGAGTCATCACAAAGCCCAGCAGAAGCCCGACGAAGCCCAATACTCTTGTTGAACCCTCACTAAACCAGCCAGTTATGGTTGAGGTGATTTTGCCAGCGTATTTTGATAATAAATATTGCCAGCGGTGTTGGCCGGGAGGTTCTGCAATGGTAAGTTGGCTGGTAGGTTCCTCTGTTTCCTGACCTGTTATGGGTGTCTCTCCTGATGTGGCTAATAGATTTCCTGTTTCTGGATCAACTTTTTCCGAGAGATACTTTTCGGCAGGTTGTAGCCACGCCGCGGCTCGAATTTTTTCAATGGTGGACTGAAACTTGGCTCCAATTTCCTCTTTATCCTCAATTGCTGCTGATGCCTGTTTCGCAATCGGAGGTACAATTACATAGCCAAGAATCAGCAAAAATACGACAAACGTCGCGAATACTGTCATTACGGCTTTCAGTCGAGACAATCCTTTTTTCTGAACCCAGGAAACAATGGGGTCCAATAAGTAGGCAATGATGCCGGCTACGGCGACTGGCACCAATACCGGTTGCAGATAACCCAGTATTTGGCCAGTGAGCCAAATTAAGCCGACAATGAGAACGCCAATCACAAGAATGGCGATCCCGGTTAGAGCGCGCCAGAGCATGCGGTGTTGAAATTTGCTGGGGTAGCGTGAAGTCACGGATGCAACGTGAACAATTTCTGGAAGAATTGCGATGGTAAAATCCAGTGGAAATTCTACTCGCATGTCAGTTGTTCAATATGGTGCTGGCATTGGGCATTTTTCCTCCATCCTCGCACACCTCAAATAATGGCACCAACGTCTGAAGGGATTACTAGTCATATTCGTGAGGGTAAGAATGATGGCTAAGCTAACGCGATTCCTGATTATAGGTCATGTAATCTGCTGAATGATTAAATCATCGTTGTATTTTTCTGTTTGAATACGTTAAAGGGGTTGTGTGGACGCTATTGTT
>JABHEX010000038.1 GCA_018676385.1 Akkermansiaceae bacterium | reverse complement strand
TCCAAACTATGCTTTCTATGCAACCCCAATTGTTAATGGTGTTGAGCTTGCAAGTTATCACGATGGGAATGGAACCAGTCAAAACTTTCTTTCTTCTATAAGGAAAGATTATGATGGGGATGGAGTGAGTGATTTTTGGGAAGCAGCCCTAGGAACTGACCACCGTGACCCTACCGACCGATTGACTAATTGGTATGACCCATCAACCTTAAACCAGAAACTCTATGATATGACCGTTAAATCTGCTGGTGGATTTACTTACAGTGATTTTACCACCTTAAACAACAATCTTAGTGTTCTGCTAGATTCTTCTCGCTTAGTTGATACAGCTGATGGACTAAATGTTAATGCTGCTGACAAATCTTTGAAGTTGGATTTTAACGATATTACAGTAACATCATCCCCATAGGTTTATCCGCCCCCATAGTTTAACGGATAGAACAGTGGTTTCCTAAACATGGGGCAGGTCGCAATGCAGCTTAGTATCTATGAGGGTATAATTAAAAAAACCTAAAAAATTGTAAGGTTATAGCTAATATTGAGGAAAAATTGAGGGGGAATTGAGGAGTTCATTTGTTTTTCTTTTCGATTAGCTAATTAGGTTCGAAAAACAACGCATTCGTAAAGCAGTACTCTAGGGCTTAAGTCCGCTTAGAAAAAGGCAACAATAGGACAGATGTTGACGAGAATTGCCTGTTTTTGACCAATTATGGACACAATTTGGACATTCTCATTTTTTGAAAGTTTACAACGAGATAGTGAATGTACCGCTTGATGTGCTAATTGCTTGATTTGTAATTATATCTTTTGCTGATTTGGTAAAACTGCCACCTATTGAACTGGAAAATGTAAGGGTTCCAGTCACGATTTGTGAGTCTGAATTTATCGTGTAGCTGGCAATGTTATCACCAACTTTATCGTAAAAGTACATTATGCTTCCTGAACCAGTGGCATCGGAATATGTTCCTGAGTATTGATTTAGAAAAGTGAATTTTGTAATCATGCCACCTGATTCTACTGCTAATAGCTCCTTGCTAGTCATAGAAGTCGGTGCAAAGCCATTTTGGTTAACGCTACTCAATGCACTTACTCCTGAACTATAACCAAGGTCATAATTAGAGTTTACGGATGAATTTAGGTACTCTTGATTGTACAGACTAAATGAGGATGGATTTGATTTAACAGTTTCAATTCCTACGGAGTATCCATCGGAGTAATTAGGTGAATCGATTAGGGTAATCCAATTCTTATTTTTGTAATCATAAAGAGAAAAATCTTTATTAACTACCTTTATAAAAAACCAAGAGTTGCTCGAATGTGAGTAGATAAAAGGGCGAAGATTGAACCAGTACCAACCTTTACTAAAAGTTGTGCCGCATAAGCAAGATGCCAAAATTGTAGATACAGCAAGTGGAACTAGAACCTTCATTTTATCACAGGAATTTAAAAACAGCCGAAAGGTTAGAGATACTTCCAGTCGCAATAATTTTAATTGTTCCTGCAAATGTACCTCGATTAGGGTTCTTAAAAGTTACATTTCCTTGAATGATCTCAGAGGGTGTATTGATCGTTATAGAGGCCTCTTTTGAAGAAGTTGGGCTGTACAGATATAGTATGTTGCCTGAAGAATTAATGTTATTGTAAGCTCCGTTTAGCCCATCTGAGTAAAAACGAACCCGAGAAACTAAACCACTGTCGTATTGAAAAATGACGGTGCGGTTGTTCAGACTGATTGGAGCAAAATCTTCAAATTTAAGACCATCATTGTAGCCATTTGACCATGAATTTTCGTTTGCTTTTTCTAAATCTTCAGAGTCGTAAAGTTGGAACTGATCTGGTTTAGATACAATATCCTGTACTGCTTGGTTATATCCATCGATATAACGCGAGCCAATGATCTCTTCTCCATCAAGGATTGTTGACCAATGGTTATTGGCTATGTCTAGCATATGCAAATGTTCCGATGAAGCATGCAAGTATTGCCAAGACTTTGAATTTGCTGAGTACATCCAAGAGTCTCCATTCAAAAACTTCCAACCATCTTGTATTAAAGGCATTTGAGAAGTCTGCTGAGAGTTTCTATTGTTCATTGGCCAAGAAGCATCAATGGGAGGCGAGCTAGCTCCAACGAATTTATGAACCGAGTGTTCATAAGTAATGTAGATATGTCCATTATCTGTTATAATAGGTGAGGATGCTACATCATAAATGTATCCTGTTGAATTAAGCACCAGACTTGTATCTAAATCATAACTCCAATCTAGATTCCCAGTGTTCGAATCAACTTCATAAATTACTTTACTATCATCTATCTTATAAGAGCCATAACTACTCCAAAAGAAGGACCCCAAGTAAATTTTATTATTTTGAGAGATAGCAGGAGTTGAACCGAGAGGTGAAGATGATATTTTTTCTTTCCACTTAACCTCCTTTTTACGATAGTCGAAAGCAATTACTTCTCCATCCCATGTGCTAAGGTAAAGGACATCTTTATGCAGAGATGGACTAGCAAAGATCGTCTCATTTAGAAGTTCGTAACTGTCCAGTTTTCCTGAGTTGGCCAAGTCGGTTACGACCAGGCGATGGTTCGGTTTAGCTGAATGCTGAGTTAAGTCGTATCCCTATTGAAGAACGACCTAACGCAATTATTTGGGGAATGCAATATTGAGAGTGGGAATGGATGGCACCCCTTCTTTGGGTACCTCAACTCCTGCGGTCCATGCGATCGCATTTAAAATCAAAGTACGCCAGTCATCTCTTGCCCAGGTTTTGTGATAGTGGCCACCGGTGGTTCCAAACCCACGTCCTTTCCCGTTGGGGCGCTCGTAGGCCCATCCAATGTGTTGGATTTCTCCGGCTGCCATAGATTTACGAACATGGGGGTTATTGGAGTGGGGGCCGTCCGGGCGGTTCATGGTGGACTGGGGTGGATGGGCAGAAAGAATTGGGGTTACATTTTTCATATTAGGCTGGAAGCGCATATGATAATACCATTCATCTTCCTGAACAAAGAGTTTCACTCCACGGGTGATGGGATGTTTTGGTAAGGATTTAAAATCTGCGGTCCAGTGGGGATTGACCGACCAGTGCTCTTCAAAATAGCCTCCCATTGCCCGGAGCATCAAATCGCCAGCTCTTCCCTTCGGTACCTCGACACCATAGTGCATGAACACAAACCCGGTACCTGCATCAATCAACTTTTCAAACTGGTCGAGGTGCTTCATCACCAGGTGATGGTTTTTGCCACCGTTACAGAACATCACCACCGAGTCGGCTCCATTAAAGGCCTTGGGATCAGTTGGCCAGCCTTTGTACTGGGCAGTTTCAAACCCCAGTTTACTTTCTTCGAGGGCAGCAGCCAAAATATCATTCCCATCGACATGGTTATGCTTTTCGTTGTTTTTCCCGCCGTCAGCGAGAAAGACAACTTTCTTATTTGCAGAAAATGCTATGGAAGAGAGGCCCAATAGGGTTAATGTGATCGTTAGGTAAGCTTTTATGAGAATTTTCATAGGTTTAAGTTTTATAATAGAATGTAGTGTTTATATAAAAAAAAGACCCTTGTTGAGCGTAAAGTGTGGTTGTTTGATATAAAAATTTTTCAAGCTTACTTTTTATCCTCATGTCATTTCAAATTGATTGAGTGTAAAATACTTTTCATATCCTCACGGATTCCAATGTTGTCTGATAACTTTTCTGGGCGGTTTTCTGGCTCTCCAAGTTGGTTTACTTTGATCAGGTCTCCTTTATTGGTGTAGGTCCATTCCTTGTTTCGGATCTGCCGGTTCTTTCCATATTCGATATGAACCCATTCCTTGGGTGAGCCTTTTTTTCCAAGTAACTGGGGTAAAAAACTTGTTCCATCGATCGATTGCTTAGGCTCGGGGGCTGATGCAAGCTCAAGAAAGGTGGGCAGGAAATCAGCCAATTCAATGAGATCGTCACATTGCGAACCGGGCTTGATCTTCCCTGGCCAGCTTACGAGTAAGGGTACCCTGGAACCACGATCGGTCATAGTCATTTTACCTCCTTTGATCTTGGTTCGGTTATCTCCCCAGACCGATGTAACCGGGCCATGCGTGCCATTATCCGCACAAAAAATAAAAACTGTATTTTTGGCTATGCCAAGTTCATCGACCGTGTTCATTAACCTGCCCACATTCTTGTCCAGATACTCAACCATTTCCGGAAAGCATTCGGTGCCGTTTGTTTGCTGATCATCGGGCACTGAATTTACTTTTGGGCTACCTGGAACACGAATGTATGGGGTATGAACTAAAAGGGCAGGGTAGTAGATGAGGAAGGGCTCGTCCTTCTTTCTTGTCATGAAATCGATGACGAAGTCCACGAGCACATCCGGGCCAAACCGGTCGGCAATGGATTCTTCTTTAATCGATCCATTGATATTAAAATAGGGCTTATAAAAACGGGAGCGCTTTACTCCTTTTCGGTCATACATTTGCCATAGGCAATATTCATCGAACCCGAAGGCGTTGACTGTATTATTTCGTGCCAGCCAGGATAGGTTCCATTTGCCGGCAACAGCAGTCGCGTACCCCGCCTTTTTTAACTGATTGGCAAAGCTGTTAAATTTTTCGGGATCGAGATAGTTTTTATCCTCCCACTTTCCCAGAACATGTTGAATCCCATTATGTATTGGGTAGGTCCCAGTGAGTAGTTCCGCCCGCGAAGGGGAACAGGCAGGGTTGGCAAAGCAATGAGTAAACAACATTCCATCTTTCGCCATCCTGTCAAGATGAGGAGTCTTAATACCATGTCCACCGTAGGCGTTGAGAGCTTCAATGCCTAAATCATAGGCAAATACGAGTACAATGTTGGGTTTGTGCCAAGGCAAGTTAGCTCCCTGTTTGCATGGCAATGGACTGACCTGCCAAATATCCGGTCGTCCAGGCGGCCTGAAAATTAAATCCGCCGGTGATACCGTCGAAGTCGAGGCACTCTCCGGCAAAGTGCAAACCGGTGGCGAGCTTGCTTTCCATCGTTCGAAAGTCCACTTCTTTCAGGCTTACTCCACCACAGGTTACGAACTCTTCCTTGTTGCGGGCGTTTACTTCTTTTTTTATCTTCCGCTAATCAGTTTTTGAATACTGCCGCAGCGTAGCATCATGGACCCGTAGTATGGATTGGATACTGTTTTGTCGGCTTGAAGCCAGCTGCCGCCTTCATTATTAAAAGCCATGGGGCAGTGGGCAATGTAGAGGGGTGTGTCTTGAGTTGTCCCGATGTGCTCGACCAGTGTAGTCACCTCTTGTGACAGGCTGAGGAATGCCGTTCGGGCTGCTTTTATATCTAAGGCTGCTGTGATCATCTTTGCTGGTTCTGTCAGTTTGGCTGTCTCTTTGTGAGCCTCAGCCTCGTGGGGGGCTTTGTTCATGGCTTCGAGGTATTGTTTCGCACCTGTTTGAGCGGCTTTCAGATCATCGTCTGCCAAGCCTTTCTGAATCGCTAGGTAAGGAGCAATTAGGGTGTCGACTAACTCTGGTTTGAACGCGTCGCTATGCGCGAATGCGCCTGCGGCACTAAGGAGAAGACTGAGGGTGAGTGCTGGTAGTTTTTTCATATTTCTATCGGGTTGTGATGGATTTGAATCGGTGGGTGATTTCTGCCAGTCCGCAATAGAGGACGGGCACGACAAAGATTGTGAGGATGGCAAGCAACATGCCGCCGAACGATGGGATGGCCATGGGCACCATGATATCGGATCCACGCCCGACTGAGGTAAGCACGGGCAGCAGTGCGAGTATGGTGGTGGCGCTGGTCATCATTGCGGGGCGGACGCGGCGGTTGCCGGCTTCCACTGTGGCGGCTCGGATTTCTTCTAAAGTTTTCGGGTTCTTCTCGGTGAAGATCTGCTGTAGATAGGTGCAAACGATGACGCCGTTGTCTGTCGCAATACCAAACAGTGCGAGAAACCCCACCCAGACGGCTACACTAAGGTTGATCGTGCTCATCTGGAAGAGCTCGCGCAGGTTGTGTCCGAATAGACTAAAGTCCATGAACCAGGGCTGCCCGTAGAGCCAGATAAGGATGAAGCCGCCGGACCAAGCGAAGAGGATGCCGGAGAAGACAAGAAGTGTTGTCGAAACACGCTTGAACTGAAAATAGAGAATCAGCCAGATCGCAAAGAGAGCGATTGGCATGACGACTCGGAGTTTCTTTTCGGCACGCACTTGGTTCTCGTAACTGCCGGTAAACTTGTAGCTGACTCCGGCGGGGATATTGAGTTCACCGCTTTCAATTTTCTGTTGGAGAAAGTCCTGGGCCTGCTCGACGACCTCGACTTCGGCGTAGCCGTCGCGCTTGTCGAAGATGACATAGCCGACCAGAAAAGTATCTTCGCTTTTGATGACTTGTGGGCCACGTAGATAGTTGATGGCAGCAAGTTCACGCAGTGGGATCTGGGTGCCATCGGGAGCTGCAACCAGTATCTCCTCGATAGATTCAATTGTATCACGCAGCTCACGCATGTAGCGCACTCGGACGGGATACCGTTCGCGCCCTTCAACAGTCTGCGTGATGGGCTTCCCTCCGATGGCAACTTCGATGACATCCTGCACCATCTTGATCTTTACGCCGTAGCGAGCGATGGCATCGCGGTCGATGTCGATTTCCAGGTAGGGCTTGCCCACGATCCGGTCGGCTAGAACCGCTTCTGCTTTGATCGAAGGAACCTGTTTTAAGTTCGCCTCGATATCGAGTGCCACCTTTTCGAGTGTTTCCAGATCAGGACCGTAAACCTTGAGTCCCATCGGTGCCCGCATCCCGCTTTGTAACATGACGATCCGGGCGGCGATTGGTTGAAGCTTTGGAGCGGAGGTTGTTCCGGGGATGGTGGCGGCTTTTACAATTTCATCCCAGATGTCATCTGGACTTTCGATATGATCCCGCCACTGGCGAAAAGGGCGTCCGTTATCATCTGGTATCAACTCATCGGCTCCATCGCGCTCAAACCTGTCTTTTGATTTGTCGTAGGCGAAGGTCAGAATGCGACCGTCTTCGTCGGTAATAAACTCAGATTTGTAGGAGATGATGGTTTCGATCATTGAGATGGGAGCTGGGTCAAGCGGACTCTCCACGCGCCCGAGTTTACCCACGGCACTCTCAACCTCAGGAATCGCGTTGATCGCCATGTCCTGTTTGCGCAGCACATCCATGACTTCACCTATAGAAGCGTGTGGCATGGTGGTGGGCATGAGTAGGTAGGAGCCCTCGTCGAGGTCTGGCATAAATTCTTTACCCAAGCCGGGGACCGCATGCGCCATGCTCACGAAAGGTTTGCTGGATTGGATAGAATCCGGCATCCATCCGAAGACCTTACCCCATCCCAGCCAAGTCGTGAAACCAAAGACGACAATCAGGCAACTGAATGCGATGAAGGCGGTTTTAATGCGTAATATAAACGCGAGCATTTTGGCATAGAACCGGATGAAGAGATAAAAGAAGCCGAGGAGCCCTCCGACTGTCAGAAGGACGAAGGCAATGTTGTGCCATTGCGCTTCTGGACCAAGAGGCTTCCAATCAGCTGCCAGCCAAATAGCGACGAACACTGCGACGACGAAGTTGAAACTAAACAAGACACCCCGTTGTGCCTTCTCAGGAATTTTCGGGCTCGCGATGTGGAAAGCTGCCGCGATGAGCATCAATGCCCCAAGCCACCAGGGAAACCACGAGATGAGCAATGCCCCTAGTAAGCCGATAATCCCGATGCCTCCCCAAAGGCCAAACTTGGCTAAGTGAGATTTGTAGCGGCCTGCGATGAACCAGTGTGCCAGAGGCGGGATGATCGTGAGCGCCACTATAATGGAGCCGATCAGGGCAAAGGTCTTGGTGTAGGCCAAGGGACGAAAGAGTTTTCCTTCTGCTGCTTCCATTGTGAACACGGGCAGGAAGCTGATCACGGTCGTGAGGACTGCAGTGACCACTGCGCTGGCAACTTCTGTGCAAGCTCGGTAAACCACTTCAAGTCGGCTCTCCTCGGGCGCTGCGTCATCCAGATGCTTGAGTATATTCTCTATGAGCACCACGCCCATATCGACGATGGTGCCAATGGCGATTGCGATACCTGAGAGGGCGACGACGTTGGCATCGACCCCGAAGAGCTTCATGCCGATGAATGAAAAGAGCACCGCGAGCGGTAATACGCCGGAGACTAGCGCTGCGCTGCGCAGGTGGAGCAACATCAGCACGACCACGATGATCGTGACCAGAATCTGTTGGCGCACGGCATCTTCCAGCGTGCCAAGTGTCTCGTATATCAGACCAGTGCGATCATAGAACGGCACGATCTCGACTTGGCTGACTGTTCCATCCGCGAGCGTCTTCTTTGGGAGGCCGGGTGAAATATCCTTTATCTTTTCTTTGACCCGCTTGATGACTGCCAAGGGATTTTCGCCGTAGCGTGTGACGACGACACCCCCGACGGCTTCCGCTCCAGCTTTGTCCAGTGCACCGCGACGAAGTGCAGGTCCAAATTCGATTTCAGCAATTTCATCGAGCGTGATGGGCACATTGTCCCGCTGGGTGATGACGGTTTTGCGTAGGTCGTCGAGATCCTCAATAAAGCCGAGGCCTCGAACGACATATTCGACCGCATTGATTTCTATGGTGCGTGCCCCGACGTCCAGATTGCTGCCACGCACTGCGTCAAATACCTCGTGGAGTGCGATGCCATAGGTTCGTAATGCATCAGGATCCACATCGACTTGATACTCTTTGACGTAGCCGCCGATGGATGCCACTTCGGCTACGCCATCGACTCCCTGTAGTGCGTAGCGCACATACCAGTCCTGCGTGCTCCGAAGTTCGTCCAGATCCCAGCCACCGGTGGGCTCACCCTCAGTACTTATGCCTTCGAGTGTATACCAGAACACTTGGCCGAGCGCGGTTGCATCGGGGCCGAGCTGAGGAGAGGCGCCTTGAGGCAAGGTGCCTGATGGTAGGCTATTGAGCTTTTCGAGGATTCGAGAGCGCGTCCAATAGAACTCCGCATCGTCCTTGAAAATGATGTAGATCGACGAGAAGCCGAACATGGAGTAGCTCCGGATCGTCTTGACCTCGGGGAGCCCGAGCAGGGCCGTCGTCAGCGGATACGTAATCTGGTCTTCGATATCCTGCGGTGAGCGGCCCATCCATTCGGTGAAAACGATTTGCTGGTTTTCTCCGATGTCCGGGATGGCATCGACTGGCACTGGGTCACGTGGGATTATTTCCGACTCCCAGTCGAAGGGGGCGACTGCGATTCCCCATACGATCAAGACGACGGTAAAAAGAATGACGACCAGCTTGTTTTCGAGACAGAAGCGAATCAGGCCGTTTATGGGATTGTTCGATTTAGTGGGCATGCTCGCTGTGATCTGTTGGTTCCATTCCGAGAGTTTCTTTTACCTCGCCGCACTTTAGCATCATGGCTCCAAAATAAGGATTCTGCAGTGGCTCGGAATTTTGAAGCCAGTCAGCACCACGGTCTGAGTAGACCATTGGGCAATGCATGAGCAGTAGTTCTCCGGAGAAAGCATTGGTGTGTTTTTTGACCGCTGCGATCATCGCATTCGACAGTGTTTCGAAATGAGGACGTCGTATCGTATCCAAAGACTCGGCTGCTATGATGTCGTGAATCAGTTCGGGCATGGGCCCGCTGTGTCCGGTGCTTTTCATCATGGCTTTTGCTTGCGCCTTGGCTCCGTCCAAATTGTCCGCCGCAAGTGCGGACTGCATGGCAAGATACGGCTCTAACAGTTGCGTAACCTGCTCAGCGCTCAGTTCGATGGCAGCGGCCATGTCGTGTCCCGCATGCGGATCTGTTGCACCTGATTTCGTTCCGTGATCATGTCCGGGAGCAGAGCCTCCTCCGTCTGGATTCATCATGCTCGGCTTCGCTTGTATTTGTAGAGCACTGTCGATTTTGAAGGCTCCATTCGTGACCACGCGCTCCCCTGCATCCAGCCCCGAAGTGACGAGAAAATAGTCGCCCGCCAGTGGGCCGAGAACGATCTCGCGGCCTTCGTAGGTGGGGCGTTCGGCATCAGGCTTTTCTACATAGACGACGGCACGTTTACCTGTTCGGAGAACCGCGGAAGTGGGCACGACCAAAGGGGCCGATTCCTTTTCGCTTGCGACATAGCCCAACTCCTCTGCAGGGACGAGGTCCATGCCGCAGACGTCGCATTGGCCGGGGCCGTCTTTGACGACTTCCGGGTGCATGGGGCTAATCCATTTCCCTGCAAATTCAGGTGCGTAGACCTGTCCGTCCTCTGCAATGCGTGATTGAACAACGCCGCGAACGAACATACCCGGCTTCAACTTGCCGTCTGTATTGGGGACGTTGACACGAATAGGAATCGTGCGGGTTTTGCGATCTACCTCCGGTTCGATAAAGCTGATCTGACCGTGAAAGGTCTCACCCGGAAAGGACTCTACAGTGAAGGCGACATCCTGCCCGAATCTGAGCCAAGGCAGATCGGATTCGTAGGCATCCAGATACGCCCACAGCTCAGAGAGATCGACGATTTTAAAGAGCGGTTCGCCAGTCTTGAGGTAATCTCCTTCTTTGACATGCTTTGCGACGACCACTCCGCCTAAAGGCGCCTTTAGGACGAAGTGATCCTTGGCTTCGCCGCTTTCTATTATTGCTTCTATTTGTTCTGGCATGAGATCCCACAGTCGTAGTTTCTCTTTGGCTGCTCGTGTGATCGAGCTATTCGGGTCTGCTCGGTAGGATGTGAGCAGCTCTCGCTGCGCGGTCTGTAGATCAGGGCTGTAAACTTTGGCGAGATGCTCGCCTTTTTTTACACGTATCCCTGTGAAATTGACGAACAATTCGTCGATACGTGCGGGGAAGCGGGCTGTCAGAGACTTTTCCCGTGTCTCGTCATATTCGAGTTTGCCGACTAAGCGTATCTCAGCTTCGGGGTATTCACGAATGACTTCACTCGTCTGAATGTCTGCTAACGCTCGCGATGCTTTGCTCATGCTCATTTCTCGTGGGCCGAGGTCGGCACCCGAATCACTTTCCAGTGGAATCAAATCCATACCGCAGATCGGGCAGTCACCGGGTTCCGGTTGCTGAATCTGCGGATGCATCGAGCAGGTCCAGATCGACGGCTCGTTGGAATCGGCCATTGCTGCGGATGTGTCGGCAGGGGCATGTGCATGGCCGTCACTGGGCGGAAAGATGACACGCCCGAGGCCGATGCCTACGAGCAGGGCTGCGATGACTGCGCCAGTGAGAATGAAAACGATTTTCTTATTCATAGGACTGAGTGACTTGAAAAGTTCCGAGGACTGGCTGGTTGGCCAAGGTTTGGATGAGGATTCGTTGTTTCCAAGCGTCTGCCGCCGCCCTCCAGTAAAGTAGTTGCAGGTCGAGTTGGGAACGCTCGCTGTCGATCACTTCCAGAATACCAGTGCGTCCGCTCTCATAGCTTGTCCGGCTATTCTCGACTGCTTGCTCGGCAAGGCTCAGCAGCTCCTCGCCGTAAAGTTTCAGGCGGCGGTTTGCGTCTTCCAGAGTGGACAAACTCGCGGACAGTTCAGCACGTAGTGCGTTGTAGCGGTTCTCGTATTCGTACTCGAACGAGCGTTTTGTGGCGAGTGCCTCGGCTTTTGCGGCATCATATTTGTCGAACCAAATAGGAATGTTCACCGCCACGGTCACACCCCATGCGTCGCGCCCGGCGTCCGGCGTGCCCGGGTTCACTTCGGGGGAACCGATCTGAATGTAATTCAGGTCGAGCGTGATATCGGGGTAGCTCTCCAAGCGAGCGATTTCACGACGTGCTTCGGCACTGGCAACTTTCCGTTCCAGCATCTGTAGCTCGGGATTGTTGGCGCGAATCGCTCTGGCGAGAAGTGGGCCATCGAGCGCAACTGGTTCTGGAGCGTCCCATTTAGGCCATGGTAATACGGATGGATCTGACAAGGCCAGTAGCTCTCCAAGCTTTGCAGACTGAGCGACCCGCTTTTGCTTTAGGGTTTGGAGGCGGTCGTCGACTTTGCCAATTTCTACTTTCAAACGGAGCAAGGCATTCAAATCAGCCCCACCTTTGACCTTCTCTTCAACGATGGGCTCCAGCTTCTCCAGCAGGTTGCGGTTTTCCTCCGTTAGACGAATGGCTTCCTGCGCGTATCCATACTCGTAATAGGCCAACGATACCTCGCGGACGAGCGACAGTTGTTGATTCTGGTAGGCATACCAAAGAGCTTCAGCCTCGCTTGAAGCGACTTCTTTTCGGCTACCTAATTTGCCAAACCAGGGCAGCTTCTGGCTGAGCATAAATACATTCTCCTGTGGACCGGTGCGGGTCTGGACGGACTCCACGAAGCTAGTCACCTGCAACATAGGATCCGGCAAGGCCGCTGCCTGCGGTATTCGCTGCATGGCCGCTTCATAACGCTGCTCGAACGCCTCCAGCTGAGGGTTTTTCGCGAGCGCTCGCGAAAGGTAGCTCTGCAAATCTTCCAAGGAAGCTTTTGGGGCTGAATCGGGATTCTCCGCATAGATGGAACTCGACAAAAGCAAACAGAGAAGGGAAGCCCCCGTTCGTCGGGCGAATGTGCTGATCGAATACTTAAAAGTCATGTATCCTCCTTAAACGCAAAGAAGATCTAAAACCCTCAAATATTATTCTCAAAGATTCTCGCTGGTCCCAGAGATATTTAATCCTCCGGACGAATCATTCCCTCATCCCCACAGCGATGAGCATCGGAGCTGTCCTCCAGTTCCAAGGTGCTATGGCTGATGCTAAATTTGTTTTCCAGTAGGTCTTTGATCTGCTTCCGAAGAATGGAGTGGCTTTGCCTATTTTCTACGATTCGCACGTGAGCTTCGAGCGCTTTGTGATGCTCATCCAGTTCCCAGACGTGTAAGTGGTGAACGTTATCGACCCCATCCAGATTTTCGATGGTCTCCTTAACGGCGTCCAATGAGAGACCGGGAGGTGTGCCTTCCATGAGAATGCGCGAGGTCTTCCTAAGTAGACCGAACGACATGAAGAGGATGTAACCGGCGATGACGAGCGTGAGCACGGGATCGACCCAAGTCCAGTCCAGCCAGTAGATGGCCGCGCCGCCGAGCAAAACGGCGACCGAAGCGCCGGCGTCGGTCAGGTTATGCAGGAACGCTGCCTTCACATTTAGGCTTCCCTTGGACATCGACCACAGGAGCCAAGCGGTGATTACATCCACCACGAGTGCGACGCCAGCCGCTGCCATGATCCAGCCCCCAAGTAGTGGCTCAGGGTCGAAGAATCGGCGCACTGCCTCGTAGACAAGGTAGAGCCCTACAAGGATCAGTGCGGTCAGCTGGATCATCGCGCCGATCAGCTCGGCCCGTCGATACCCGAAAGTATATTGCTCGTCAGCACCCTTGCGGGAAATTTTGCGGGCGATGTAGGCGATGAGTAGCGCCGCTGCATCATTGGTATTATGCAACGCATCGGCCATCAAGGCCACGCTCCCCGAGATCGCCCCAGCGACAAATTCGAAGACCGAGAGTCCTAAATTAACAATGACCGTCCACAATAGAACGCCGTCGCTGACATTTTCAGTGCCGTGAGAGTGGTTGTGATCGTGTCCCATTGTTAATGTCCTTTGTTTTGGCTGCGAACCGCTGGCGTGAATACACGCCAGCAGTTTATTTCTTCAGCTTAATGGTCGTGTCCTTCGTGACTATCTTCTCCGTGCTCGCAGACACAGGCATACTCCTTGTATTTGCAAGTCGGGCAGTCGCTGAGGTTTAGATTGAATTTCTCGCGAACGGTTTTCGATTTCGCATCTGCCTTAATCGAGAGAACGATCGGTAGGTTGTTACCCTCTGGCAGAGCTTTATCGGACAGTAGAACGCTGCCTTTCTTCGTGAAGCGTAGACGGACAGGGTTTTGACGGTCACCACCTATAAGCGAGAGCGCCTGATCTTTCGGAGCGACAGCTTTGCCGTCGTCATTGAGGAACGTGATCTGTATGAGTCGCGTATCAGTCACGAAGAATTCTAGATGGGGTTCAACCGATGTGATGATACGACCGCCATTGGGGCCTGCTTTCACTTCGCCATGGTCGTGCTCATCATGATCGTCTTCGTGAGCCTCGTGGTCATGGTCGGAGTGATCCTCTTCTGGCTTTGCCTTGGCATGCGCTGCATGATCGTGGCCTTCGTGAGCAGAATGGTCATGGTCCGTATCATTTCCGTGGTGATCCGCATAGCTGGTGCTCCACGAAAGCAAAGCGAATGTGATCAATGTGGTGAGTAGTGTTTTTTTGTATTTCATAGTATATTTATGTATTTGTAATGAGTGATTATTCAGACGCAGCAGATTTGCGTTGGACGGATGTTTCTGCCGACTTTCGGCAGAAGGTGTAAAAAATCGCAGGCGTCACACCGAGCCCCAGCAGGGTGGAGGTGACGAGTCCGCCGACGATGACGACTGCAATCGGGTTGAGGATTTCTTTGCCCGGTTCTTCGGTCGCTAAGAGTAGCGGCACCAAAGCAAGACCAGCAGAGATCGCTGTCATGAGAATCGGGATGAGGCGTTCCTGCGTGCCGCGTTCGACCATCTTTCGGGTAAATCGCTCTCCTTCATGGCGCATCAAATGAAGGTAGTGCGAAATCAACATGATGTTGTTTCGTGCTGAAATTCCGCTCACAGCGATGAAGCCGACAAGGGTAGCGATGCTAATATTATTCAGCGTTATTTCGGTGAGGAATATACTACCGACCAGTGAGATCGGCACGATAGTGAAGACCAGCAAAACGAAAGCGAAATTCCTGAAGTAGCTGTAGAGCAGGAACGAGATGACCAACAACACGATTGCCGATGTAATCAGAATCGTGCGTTTCGCTTTGGCCTGAGCTTCGTATTCGCCTTCGTAAGAGAGTGTATAGCCTTCTGGTAGTTGGATCCGTTCAGCCACTTCACGTTGCAGCGTCTCCACGGCAGCGTTCAAGTCATCGACGGTCGGATTGATAGATACCACGAATCGGCGCACTGTATTCTCTCGGAGGATATTGTTGGGGCCGGTTGCATGCCGAATATCGGCAACGTAGTTCAACGGGATGCGCTGGCCACTCTGTGTGTCGATGTAAAGCTGCGAGAGCTTCTGGGGGGATTCGCGCCATTCCTGCGGAAGCCGTATGACTAAATCGTAGACACGCTGCCCCTCGTAAATCTCACTGACCGCTTCACCTCCCATTAACGCCGAGAGTTCCGCATTAAGAGCACCTGGAGTGACGCCATATGCCATGGCACGCTTACGATCAATTTCGATACGTAGTTGAGGAATGGGGGCTTGCTGCTCGACGCGGGCTTCTTCCATGCCGGGAATCTCGCGAGCGATTTCGGCAATGTCGGTTCCGATACGCCTTAGTTCGTCTAGGTCGGGACCGAATACTTTGATCGCAACTTTTGCTGAGACCCCGCTGAGCATGTGACCAATGCGGTCGGCCAACGGTCCACTCAGGGCACTGAAGGTTCCGGGGATCGTCTGCATCGTTGCGCGAATCTCAGCTATTATCTCGCTGCGTTCGCGCTCAGTTTCTCTGGTAAATTCGAGGTCGAACTCGACCGTTGATACAGGCACCACGTGATCACCGCGCTCGGCACGGCCTAAGCGATAACCGACCGTCTCCACTTCTGGAATTTTGAGGAGCAAGTCCTGAGCAGTATCAGCTAAGTCACGCGTTTGCTTGAGCGATGTTCCTGGCGCAGTCGTCATGGCAACTAAGACAGTCGGCTCACGGAAGGCGGGGAGGAAATTTCCACCCATCTTCGAAAATGAGATTCCTGCCAGCACGACAAGTGCACCAGCCACAAACAGGACGATTAAGGGTTGAGAGAGCGAAAGCCGCAGCCAGGTCGCATTGAAGAGTTTTTTTAACCCGCGCTCGATGATACCATCCGCATGTTTCTGATCTGGCTTCGGTTTTAGCAGATAGGAACTGAGCACTGGTATTACTGTTAGGGACACTAGAAACGATGCTGCCATACTGACAATCGTTGCCACGGCGATCGGAGTGAACAGGCGACCTTCGACGCCGCTCAATGCCATCAATGGCAAGAATACCAAAATAATCAGCACAGTCGCATAGAGAATCGACGAACGCACTTCGGCAGAAGCCTTGGCAATGACTTCGAGCTTGTTGCGTGGTTTTTCCAGAAGGGCGTTTTCCCTTAGTCGTCGGAATACATTTTCCACATCGACGATCGCATCATCCACGACCATACCAATTGCGACGGCAAGGCCACCGAGGGTCATCGAATTAACGCTCAATCCTAAGAGATCAAAAACCAAGACGGTCATGCCCAAGGACAAGGGGATCGCAGTCAAAGTAATCAGAGTAATCCTGAGGTTTAGCAGGAAAAGGAACAAGATGATGGCCACCATGATCGCGCCATCGCGCAGAGCCTCTTCTAGATTGCCGACTGCTAGGTCGATAAAATCAGACTGGCGGTAGAGCGTCACTAGTTCGACCCCTTCAGGCATTGAAGCCTTCAAATCCTCCAATGCAGTTTCGACTTCATCGGTTAATGTTAGCGTATCAAATCCTGGTGATTTAGTGATGCTGAGAATGACGCCGGGGTAACCTTTGGCTTCCTTATGATCGCCTAAGAGCTTACTCCCCATACCCGCATCGCCACGCATCGGTTCAATATCCCATGCGACGTTGGCGACATCTTTGATCCGAATCGGACGGTCGTTGACGTGCGTCACCACTGTATTGCCTATTGCATCGAGGTCGGTAGTCATGGCCAGATTACGCACCATGATTTCTTGGGATGATTCCGTTAAGAAGCCACCCGTGCTGTTACTGACTGCGTTGGAAGCTGCTTCGTGGAGTTCCCCATAACTGATGCCCATGGCCAGCATTTTGTCGGGATTGGGTTGGATTTGTAGCTGCTTGACGCCACCGCCCATGCCGAGCACTTCAGCCACACCGGGAATAGACTGTAATCGCCTGGATACTGTCCAGTCGGCCAGTGTCCGCAGATCACGCGGCTCCGTATTACCGGACGGATCGACCAGACCGACCAGCATGATGTTTCCCATCAATGAAGCCACTGGCGTCATGTAGGGAGTGACGCCTTCAGGTAGAGCCTCACTTGCACCCGCAAGCCGCTCCTGCACAAACTGGCGTGCTTGATAGATGTCGGTGCCCCATTCGAATTCGATAAAGACAAGGGATAGACTAACGTCGTTAACTGATCTTAATCGAGTGACCCCGGTCACACCCATGAGTGAATTTTCCAAGGGGATGGTGACTAGGGTTTCAACTTCTTCTGGCGAGAAACCAGGCGACTCGGTCAAAATAGTGACGGTCGGTTTGGTCAAATCTGGTAAAACTTCAACCGGAAGCTCAGTTGCTGTTTTGATGCCGAGGATAAAGACGACTAAGGCAAAGGCCAAAATCAGAGGCCTTTGAGAGAGCGAAAACTGGATCAGTCGATTAAGCATCTTCAGCCTCACTTTCTTCCTGGCGTCGCTTCATGAGCATCTGAAGGGTGATGAGCGAAATGAGCGTCATCACGCCTGCATAAATCATGAGTGGCATACTTAAGTGACTTCCGTGCTCGGCGTGCGCATCCTCGCCATCATGGTCATGTCCTTCATGCCCCTCATCATGCTCGGATGATTCTTCACCTTCGCCTAGCTCCGAGCCGTCTTCTGCATGCGCATGTCCATGCGCAGCATCAAGTGCCTCCCTTAAGGACATGCCCGAACCGCCACCGACAAAGCTGAGGACATAGGAACCCTGTATGACCACTTCATCGCCGGGAAAAACGCCGCGGATCACTTCGATGTATTGATCGTTTTCCTCGCCGAGAACCACGGGCACCCGAACGAATGCGTTTGGAAGGTCGAAGTCTTTGACGAAGATGACCCGGCTTGCCGGGTCGCCTTGTATAGCTGAGCGCGGAATGGAGAGTACGAATGGCTTTGTCTCCAGCACAATGGAGAATTCAGCTCGCATCCCAGGGCGGAGTTTTCCGGCCGTATTATCGAGTTCAAAAATGCCCTCGACTGTGCCTGCTTGGCGGTCTGCTTCGACGCCAAAACGTGTTAACGTAGCCTCAATCAGTTCATCTCCCAATGCGGGTATGTGAATGCGAGCACGGGTGCCAATCTTTGTCTGCGCAGCTTCCTGCTCGGGGATCTTTGCGACTGCCCAGAGCTTTGAGCGGTCGGAGATGTCGAGCAGTTCTGCCGATGGCTCGACGGGTTGACCTAGTCGGACATGCGAGGCCACGACTAGACCGCCTTGTGGAGCCTTGAGCTGCACGCTGGGGGGAGGATCGCCCAGCTGACGGCTCTCAACTGTTGCCAGCACATCACCCGCTTCGACAACATCGCCTTCAAATGCTTTTAAGGCGCTGATTCGGCCAGCAATACGTGATGACAAAACCGAGCGGCGAGATGGGATTTCCTCGATCCGTCCGATCGCAAAGACAGTGCTCTCGAAGTCACGCTCCTCGGCTTCTTCAGTTTGGATGCGGAGGTTTTTGACGGCTGCATCATCTAGAATGATTATATTTTGCCCATCAGTCTCTTCCGCCGCATGGACGTTCGTGATTGAGAGTAAGGCTACAAAAGAAAGTATTTTATTCAGTTTCATTAGAAAGGTCTTTGTTGGATAAATTGGGAAGGTCGCTTGCTGTGGCGGCACGCCATTCGATAAGTATCTGGTTAAGTTCGTGCCAGAGTTCCAGTTGGGCGGTTTGAATATTCAGATGCTGTTCTTGCACTCGAAAGACTTCGCCTAAGTCGACCAGTCCGGATGCGTAAGCGTTTTTGATGTCTTTGAGGTTTTGCTCCACTAAGCTGACTGCGTTTTCCTTGTATTTTGCTGCCTGCCTGTAAGTTGCCTCTGCATTGCGTTGGAGTGTTTCGGCTTCGTTTTTCAGACGTAAGGTGACTGCATTCAGTTCGTAGCCAATTTGTCGTTCACGGTAGCGGCTCGCCTCAATTTCACCGCGATTTTGGTCATGGAGGGGGAGGGGAATAGATACTCCAACCCCGAAGAAACGATCCCGCCCCAATCCACTAGGATCATCCACGCTTCGTTCCTCCTCAAAGAAAACCTCCACTGCTATATCCGCCCAACGATTCGCCTTGGCTAATGCTGATTGGCTACGAGCGATTTCAGCGAGTGAGGCTTTGAGTTGGTATTCCGGGTGTGATCGCAGGTCCTCACCGTCGAGTGCCATCATCTCAGGCAAGCTTGTCAACTGAGCTTGTTCAGCAAGGATTTCCACTTCAATGCCGGGTTCGAGACCAAGTAGGCTGCGTAAGGAACCAAGCGCTCTGTTGCGCTTTTTTGTGAGATTTTGAATTTCTTGCTTTACTGAAAACAAGGATACTTGGACTTGGTTTAAGTGGAGCGTTGATGCCTCGCCTTTTTCGATCCGATTTTTCAAGAAGACCGCAAAGTCCTCCTGCAGACGAACCATGCCATCCAAGTGAGATCGGCGCTGATTTAAGCTAGAAATAAGTTCAGTCGCGCTTTCGACATCCCGGATAAGCAAGCGCTCTTGGTTACGAAGTTCAGCTTCGGCGAGCTTCACCTCAATCGCAGAGACGTTCCTTAGCAGCTTGAGTCGGTTAGTTACAGGAAAGCGCTGCTCAAAGCCAATAGTGTAAGACTTTTCACCCTCATCGTTAAACGCGTGGTCGGAGGAATATCCCAATTTAAGTTCGGGATTATCGAGCCTTCCGGCGTATTGAGATAGAGCACCTGCTTTATCAATTGTTGCGCGGGCCGCTTGTAGTGACTGGTTTTTCTGTAAAGCCAGTGCCACCGCGTCTCGGCTGGTAATTTTGAGAGAGCTATCTGGCGCAGTAAGTGCCAGTGAAGCGGGGAAAATGAGTAAAGTTGTGAGT
>JABHEX010000037.1 GCA_018676385.1 Akkermansiaceae bacterium | reverse complement strand
GGGCATGCTTCCAATTTTGGTATTGCACCGAAGGATTCACAAATCCATTTCTCCACTGCTATGGAGCGCATGCGCAGGCTACGCGCAAAAATCAGCCAAGTAGATAGTGTGCAACGCTACCAAAAAGAACTCGGCGTGGATGTTTTCCTAGGAACTGGCGCATTCAAATCTACAACTTCAATTGAGGTAGATGGACAAACCTTAAACTTTAAAAAGGCGTTGATCGCAACTGGTACGCGCGCCACTAAACCCCCCATACCTGGACTCTGGGAGTCAGGAGCTCATACCAATGAAACGATCTTCTCCCTGACTGAATTACCAAAACGACTAGCCGTGATAGGAGCTGGAGCCACAGGGTGTGAACTTTCACAAGCGTTTGCAAGACTCGGTTCAAAGGTCGCTCTTTTTGATCATGGGCCTAACATACTCAAGGGTGAAGATACTGATGCATCTTCCATTATTGATCAAACAATGCGTGAAGACGGTGTCAATATTCTCTGCGAAACATCCATCCATAGAGTCTCGTCCAATGATGATATAAAAACCATTCACTACACATTAGGCGACTCGCAGCATACGTTCGATGCCGATGCCATTCTTGTATCCGTCGGGCGTACACCCATTATAGAGAGCCTCAATCTGGAAACAGCTCAAATCTCATATCATAATCGGGGTATTGAAGTGGATGACCAACTACGGACATCTAACAAAAGAGTTTTCGCCGCGGGAGACGTTGCGATGAAATATCAATTCACCCACACAGCAGATGCAGCCGCACGCATCGTCATTCAGAATGCACTTTTCCATGGCAGAAAAAAAATTAGTGATCTGGTTATTCCTTGGTGCACTTTCACCGATCCGGAAGTTGCACACGTAGGTATGTATGAGCAAGACGCACTATTACAAGGTATAGAAATTGATACTTATATTCAAGAATTAGGTGAAGTAGACCGCGCAGTCATTGACGGACAGACACAGGGGTTTGTCAAAATCCATACTAAAAAGGGATCACCTAAAATTATTGGCGCTACAATAGTTGCCAATCATGCTGGCGATCTCATTTCTGAACTCACCCTCGCGATGACTCACGGCGTAGGACTTGATAAATTTTCTTCCACGATTCACCCCTACCCCACACAAGCAGAAGCAATCAAAAAGCTTGGCGATGCCTATTCGCGTACCAAACTCACCCCATTTGTGAGCACGATATTGAAAAAATGGCTAGCTTGGTCACGGCAGTGAATTTGGTATTTGGTATTTGGTATTTGGGGTTTAATATCCATTCATGCCCAGCGACGTCGTATTCCTACTCCAGAAACTGATCCGCATTCCCAGCGTCAATCCAGACTGCTCACCGGACGGTGATGGTGAGGCCGCTATGGCGGATTACGTGCAGAAGTATTTGGAAGAATCCGGTTTCTCTGTTGTACAAGAGGAAGTTTTACCGGGACGATCCAACGTGATTGCCCGCGCACCTGGGCCGGATAATCGACCACGGATCATGCTCGCCCCTCACCTCGATACTGTAAGCATAGCCGGCATGGATCTTGATAGCTTCGGCGCCATCACCGATGATGGTAAAATCCTCGGTAGAGGTGCGTCCGACACCAAAGGCCCTATGGCATCCATGCTGCAGGCATTGAGTAACTGTCAGAACCTATTGGAAAAGCTCCCCGTCGCCGTGGACTTCATCGGATTCATGGGCGAGGAAGCCTCCCAGCATGGATCTAAACACTTCGCTAAACATCACGCGTCGGAATACACATTCGCCATCGCAGGTGAGCCTACCGACTTAGACATCGTCAACGTTACCAAAGGATCACTCTGGGCAACCCTAACAAGCACTGGAAAAGCAGCCCACGCATCCCAACCTGAACAAGGTGAAAACGCTATCCTAAAGCTTGCCCGCGCACTCGATATACTCGACAGAAAACTCTCCCCAGAACTCACCAAATACTCGCATCCCATACTTGGGTGCTCAACTCTTAATGTCGGCACAATCAACGGTGGTAAACAGCCTAATATTGTTCCCGATTTTGCCTCGTCACAGATTGATATTCGCACGACTCCCTCACTGCATGACGATGGTGGAGCACTTGCCGTAGTCGAAAAAACCATCAGCTATCAAAAGCTTTCTCTTAAGGTGGTCAACCCGCACGAAAATCCGCCGATGGAGGTTCCAGACGACAATATCTGGATAAAAAAACTCATCACCGCGAACCCCAAAAGTAAAACCGTGGGAGCACCGTGGTTCTCTGATGCCGCTCATCTCAACGCCGCTGGTATCCCATCAGTCTGCATCGGACCTGGATCTATCAATCAAGCACATACAAAAGATGAATTTATCAAAATTGATCGTCTCAAAGAAGGCGTGGTTTACTTTGAAAATCTGATCAAGAGCCTTGAGTCAGGCTCATGCTAATCATGAGGAAAACAATCAGTTTCGGTCTACACTACCGAATGACTAACGCTCCCTGAAACGCGCTTTACTTCTTTTTTCTGCGCTTCGTCTTTTTTTGAGTCTCACGGTTACGATAGTTTTTTTCTTGCTGGCGAAAGACAGGCAACAACTCGAACTCCATCCAATCAAAAGCGGCTTGAAGGCCGTGCTCCTCATAAATTCGGCCGATAAGAGCTTCCACAGATGTAGCATTACCAATATTACGCAGAAAATCATTTGATGTGCAGCGAACAAACATCTCACCATCCATTTTCCCTTGCTCTCTGAGAATCAAACGGCGCATGTAAAGTGCGAGCACAGCATCGCCTACCCATGCTTCCTCCCGTTCCTGCATCAGGTCTGTATTCATTTTTTTTGGGGCGGCCATAAGCTTATAATTTATACTTTCAAAACTCTAATTACCCATAATCAAGACCGTTATAACATCCAAAAATTGTCTGATAACGAGTCAAAAACCACTGGTAATTACATCTCTTTTTTCTCCATCATATCTCGAAGATGAGATTCCGATTCCTCATCCCAATAGCCACTACCCAGCTCCATAAAGACACTCGAGTATGGCAGGGCCGTGCGTGACTTGATAATCAGCAAACGATAGGTCTTGGAAGTATCACGCAACATTCGCATTAGCATGTTGTTATTCAGGGCCAGTGCTTCACGGCCATGCAGCGCTGACTCAAGCTCCTTGCGATAATACTTCACTCCCGGTGCATAGTCGTATTCAACCTTGGAAATTTCTGCGGTCACGTATATCCGAGGCTTGACGTGATGCTTCTCCTCAATGACTTGTTCAATTCCATCAACGAGGTCTGGAATTTCAGCATCAATGTATATCACCCGTATACCACGACGACTTTGCACAGGGAAAGCAGCCTCAGCAACAACCACCCAGTTACGCGCGCCAAGATAGGTCAGTTCACTACGAATAGTTTTCTTCCACGGTCGGGAGATATCACTATTGCCAAAGCAACCAGACAAGAGCAGTGGAAGCAAAAAACTGAACAGGCGTTTAGCGGTCAACATCATACAACGAAATAAAGATGGGGAACAATAACCTGCACAACTAAAATCTGCAATGCGAATAGCGTTGTGTTAAAAATCACATCAGCTGTGCTCCAGCCTCCGCAAGTGGACTACGCTCACCACGAGATAGTGTAACATGGGCAGCGAACGACTGCCCTTTTAGGCGATTGCGCGTGAACACAAGTCCATTACTACGACTATCAACGTAGGGGTTGTCAATCTGGGCGGGATCTCCCACCAGCACTAACTTTGACCCACGCGACATGCGGGTAACCACGGTTTTTGCCTCCTGTGGTGTAAGTTGCTGTGCCTCATCGAGGATGAAAAAACGATTCGGAATAGATCTTCCTCGAATATAACACAGCGCTTCAATTTCAATAATACCCCTCTCAATAAGATCATCATAGGGCTTACTAACAGCATCCCCCATGCTCTCTTTTTTGTTCTTTTTACGGCGAGGCCCTTGATTGCTCGATGGCTGCATCAGCAAGTCCAGTGCATCATAAATAGGCTGAAGCCATGGCTTCATTTTATCGTCAAGGCTGCCAGGCAGAAAACCCAATTGATCTCCCATAGAAACAACTGGCCGCGAAATAGTCAGTCCATTATAGCGACGGTTAAACATCTCATGCAGACCAGCAGCAACAGCAACAAGAGTTTTGCCCGTTCCAGCCTGACCATAGCACGTAACTAGAGAAATATCTGGGTTCAGCAATGCATCAATAAGGCATTTCTGGCCAAGGTTCAACGGCTTCAGATGATGCCCATCTGGGATACGCAACACCTCCGGGATTTGAAGCCTCACAAATGTGCCATTGGCGTCAAGTCGTGCGGGCATAGTTTGCTTTTCACCTGCAGATAGTAAAACATATTGATTTAACACAACGTCTTTCCTGCGTTGATGTTCGAGCACAAGTTCGCCGGAACTGGAGAAGCGTTGCAGTTCTGATG
Organism: Akkermansiaceae bacterium; assembly: GCA_018676385.1. Classification (GTDB taxonomy): domain Bacteria; phylum Verrucomicrobiota; class Verrucomicrobiia; order Verrucomicrobiales; family Akkermansiaceae; genus Oceaniferula. The sequence continues at coordinate 2,334 of JABHEX010000037.1, read as the reverse complement.
GATCAACATCTACGCCGAGCACATCATAGCTGCTGATTTCCACAGGATCGACTTTGTCATTCAAATAATCTTCACACTCCAAGCCAACGGCTCGAGCTTTCAGCTGCATATTTAGATCTTTCGTCACGAGAATAACCTGCCCTTCGTTGTGCTCCATAAGAAGCACAGTGGCTGCTAAAATACGGTGATCCACGAGCTCTCTGTCGGGGAAAACCCGCAGGAATTGCACAAGCTCAGCCGAGTTTTGTTCGCAAAAATCAGGATCGTATATAACCAGCCGTATTGTCCCGCCCCCATCAGTAGGCACTCCCCGCGTCACAGCATCACCTGATGCAAACATCTCGGATAACCGACGATGTACCTGACGTGCATTGGCGCCGCGCTCGCTCTGCTCGCTCTTAAACTGATCCAACTCAGCTAGAACATCAACGGGGATACACAAATGGTTATCTTTGAAGCGGTTGAGGCAGCCGGGATCGTGCAGTAACACATTAGTATCAAGAACGAAATTTTTACCTTTTAACGACGGTGCCTGAATACCAAATTCTTGAATGCGCGATTTTCTCGCAACCTGAGTGCTGCTATTACTTGTTTCTGGATTAGAGGTATTATTAGGAGGGGCTTGTGAAAGTGCTTCGGTTGCAGGTGGTGATGAATTGGTTTGAGTTGGTTGAATCATATTAGATTTGGTTATCAACGAAGTGGCGTGTGAACATTAAATACGCACCATCAGCCCACTGACCCTGACAATGCACACTCCCACCAAATTGTGAGATAGAAATACCGCAGAATGAATCTTCAAGCGTTCGCCTGCGGGTTTGGGTTAAACATCCATCAAAATTTGGATGACCTTGTAATTTATTTATCAAGATAACTAAATTATCTGATGAATCTAAATAGATGGCAACATTATTCTACCAATTTTCCATTCTGAATAAAAAAATCTATCAGTTTAGCATAACTCACTTTACCAAGAGCTGTTCGTGGAAAGTTATCGACAGACGACGTTGACACGATCCGAGCCACTGGACTGCAGGTTTGATTATACTCATCAAGAGCAATTTTTACAGCTAACAACCTTGCTTCGCCCTCCAACACTGCAACTAGGCGACTACCTCGGCGTTGGTCGGGAATGGCGATCACCACGACCTCTACAGAACCTAACAACATAATCAAACTTGATTCTATTCCTGCCAGATCAACTAATTCCCCCAACACTTTGGCACATCGATCCGAACGCCCATTGACTGTGAGATAACCATTCGTAATTTCAACTCGGTCACTAGTTCTAAACCATCCTTTATTAAGCGCGGGTGTATGGATTATATTTCCCTTGTTTATGTGCAAATACGCACTCAGGAGAGGGCCACCCTTGATCGATAGAAGCCCACCACTATCTGTTTGCGTACGCCAACACGAAAGAACTTTTAGCCTTCTGTCCGAGACGGACGCTGTGGCGACCTGTGATGATGATTCGGTCATCCCATAGGTTTCGATGACTGGCCAGCCAAGCTGGATAGCTTTTTGATAAAGATCGTCAGAAAGAGCACCACCACCAATGATCATTGCACGCAGGGATCTGGGCGCTTTCAGGCCTGCAGTAATCAGATCTGAAAGTTGGGTTGGCACCAGTGATGTAAGGGTAGTTCCATTATCTAGTACTTTATAAAATTGCTGGGCGTTCCATGGTTTCTGATAAAGAGACAAGCCGCAAGATGCGAGATGCGCGCGAGCAACAACCCCCATGCCGCCAACATGAAATGTAGGAAGCGCAAGCAACCAATGATCGTGAGGGGTCACCTGCAGATGCTCATTAACTGCTTCAGCAGATGTCATAATTGCTCGGCGCGATAACGCGACCCATTTACTATTACCCGTACTTCCTGATGTAGAAAATAATAGGTGCCCACGTAATTGGGCTCTCCCATCACACCAACGATTGAGCATTTCCGACTGCACCACTGCTCCTGAATCACGATCGTTGACCATGACATGGCATTCATCTGATTGCCAGAACTCAGGTGATTTTAGGTAAGCGGTTTCCATTCTAAATTTTTTAATAAGACATCAAAGCCAAGGCCTGTCCCAGCAGCTGGTATAAACTGAGGTGACGGATCACCTAAACACTCGGTGAACTCGTTAGGCTGAAACAATCCATGTGTGATCAGGCCACACAATTCAGTAACTGAGGAGTTCAAGGACGTAGCCAAGCCTGCCCTCCAAGCTGCATAACTCTGACCCAAAGGGTGATCCATGTAGCTAGTAAATACCACTTTTTGCCCCTTAGCGGCGGCACTTTTAACAATGGAATCGGCATCATTCACGGCCGGCTTC